>JBNMKP010000030.1:0-10748 GCA_050874405.1 bacterium | reverse complement strand
TGGTGGTAAAATCACGGTATATGATGGTAATGGAACAGCCGAAATGGGCGAAGACAAACGTAAAATTGTTTATGAAAAAGGCAATTTAATTCAGGAAATGTATTATGACGATAATGGAAATTTAAAAACAGGAAAAATTACTGTCAAAGATAAAGTTACAGGTTTTCCGGAAAGAAGTATCAGATTGGCTATGGAAAATGGCAAACAATGTTTTATTGAATAGAATTTATAAATCCAAAATAGTGAAAAAGCGGTTCTGTATTGAATCGCTTTTTGTTTTTTGAATTAGCAAGGTAGGGAATTAAATTTCTTAAAGATCTATTTTACAAATTAGATATGAAAGCGATTATTGGTATTGAAATTGAAAATAGACTTGAAGAAGCGTTGAAGTTGCAAGCAATTTTGTCAAAATACGGTTGTTCCATAAAAACACGAATCGGACTTCACGATATGGGTGAATACAAATGTTTAAATTATGGTGTTGTTTTGATTGAAGTTGTTGATAAAATAAACGAAATTTACGATGAATTAGGCAAGCATTGGAAAATTCAGATGATGAAGTTTTAAGGATTGTAAATTAAATAAATCAACACTAACAAAAAAAATCTTGATGTGTTTTCATACTAAAGGGACATCAAGAGATGATAAATCCGATAAGCCAATCAAATACGAAAACCAGTATATTTTACATTAACGATTACCATGGCAAATCATTGAACATGGAGCGTACCGTTACAGCAGCTAACGCATTTGATTCTAGAAATAAAAACAAACCGGATACTGATACTTTAAAGTTGTCATCTGGTGACATTATGATTGGTGAAGATTATAAGACTAATGAATTAGCCGTTCTTTTTCAAAATTATATTGGGATAAAAGATTCTGCTATCGGAAATCACGAATACGATA
Organism: bacterium; assembly: GCA_050874405.1. GTDB lineage: Bacteria > Cyanobacteriota > Vampirovibrionia > Gastranaerophilales > Gastranaerophilaceae > Zag111. The sequence goes on along the minus strand of JBNMKP010000030.1, from coordinate 9,839 downwards.
TGCAAGATAAGATAAAAACAGTTTTACCTCTTGCAAAATATAATTTTTTGGCTTCAAATGTCCATATTTCTCCGGATAGTGCTTGGCATAATACTGTTAAACCTGCAACCGTAGAAATTTGTAATGGCAACAAATACGGTATAATTGGAACTTCTCCAATTGATTTATATAAGCGTTCCAAAGAGGGACTTCTCCAAAAAGAAGTTAAGGTTGATAAGGTTAAAGAAACCATTCAAGATATTCAAAAAGAGGCTGATAAGCTTCAAAAACAAGGAATTAACAAAATAATTCTGTTATCTCACCTTGGTTATACGTTAGATAAAATTGTCGCAAATCAAACTCAAGGAATTGACGTAATTTTAGGTGGTCATTCTCACGATTTGTTGTTAGATGTCAAAGAGGGTGAAAATTTATTCTACTCAAAAACCGGAGAGCCTGTTGTTATCACACAAGCAGGACGAGATGGAAAGAATTTTGGAATTCTTAATCTTGAATTTTCTCCGGACGGAGTTATAAAAAAAGTTCAAAATAATGTTGGTTATACAAAAGATTTTAATAGAAATGCCCCTGTAAAATACATTTTTAATAAAATCTTTGGAACTAAAGAAACTTATGGTTATATAAATTCTGCGCCTGCTCCGTTGACGCATGATTTAATTGAACCGAATCCGCACGCATATTTCATTGCGGATTGTATAAAAAAAGATTTAGATGCAGAAGTTGTAATTCTTCCGTCTTCAAATATGAGAGGTTATTTTGAAAAAGGTAAAGTTGATACAAGAATTTTAGCAGATATTTTACCATTCAAAAACAAATTGTACGAAGTAAATTATAGCGAGAAAGAACTTGTTGATGCAATAAAAACTGCTGCTAAATCATTTATAAATACTGCAAATAAACCGGGGATTTTCTACACTTCAGGTCTGAAATACACTGTTAATACGAAAGGTCACGTCAAATCAATTTCTTTTGTTGATAAAAACGGCAAAGAAACTCCGATAAATATTGATAATCCTCGTGAAAATAAATATTACAAAACAGTTATTAACGACTATTGCGCACAAGGAAATGATGGTTTCAAGATGCTTAACCACCCTGATAGAGTGACGAAAAAATACGATTTTGACGGCACAAAATGCGTTGAAGATATTTTACAACAATCCAAATCACCTGTAGATATTAAAGATGACGGTAGAATAACTGTTGTTAATGCTTAAATTTCCTTCAATTTGTTTTCTGAAATTTTTACAAGTCCTAAATTAAAGACTAAGAATAATATATACAAAACATAAACGGATAAACAAATTCCGCCAAGTCTTAAACCTAATTGAAAACTTGTATGCTTTATTGTGTTTGAATATTTGATTATCCCTGAAATAATTAACGTTGGAAGAATTCCGACAATAATTGTTTGCGCAACTAAATTAACCATTGATAAAAAAGTTTTATCTATAACTTTTAGCAAGAATAATATTGAAAAATACTTTCTATTTAGTACAAAATCTTTAGAATATAGAACCCAAATCAAATTTATAAAAGGTAGAATACAAATAACAATTGATAGATAAGTGTAAAACAAAACACTTTCTGCTCTTAATCCGATAAATAAAATTATCAATGAAATCATTAAATAAATAATCCATACGATAAAAACAGGTAGCATTTTCACAAAAGATTGGTAGCCTGCGATAGATAAATCAGGAAGTTTTGAGTCGTTGTTGAATACATTATTTGAAAAATTGTATAAATAACCGCTAAAGAAAATCAATAACATTAAAAACACAAATAATTCAATTGAAAGAACATAGTGGCTTCCTGTTGCATAACCTAAGAATGAACTAAATAAGTTACCTAAAATGTATGTCAAATATTCGCAACCGGAAATTGTCATAATTCCAATCAATGACAACAATGAAACTTGAATAAATAATGATTTTTTATCGCAGTAAATTTCTTTTAAATAATTTAAAACATTCATCTGGTTACTCTCTTCCAATACCAATATTATAGCAATATAACAACCAATTGCAAGCAAACAATTTTTATAATAAAATAAAGAGTATGGAAACAGAATTGAAACAAGAAATAAATGTTGTTAAACCAAAGCTGGACAAAATAAAGGAGTGTCTTTGACCCAGATAAAATTCAATCTGATTTAAACTCTCTTGAACAGCAAACGCAAAATCCTGATATATGGTCCGATAAAGACAAAGTTTCAAAAATTGGGCAAGAAATCAAAGAAAAAAAAGAAATCCTTGAAAAGTTGAATTCTTGGACTCAAACGCTTGATGATAGTGAAGCATCTATTGAACTTCAAGACAAAGAGCTTATTGAAACAAGTTACAATGATATTAAAAATTTAGAAAAAGAATTAGAAAAATTTGAATTACAACAAATGCTTTCTGGCGAGTATGATAATGCAGATGCTATTCTTACGATAAACTCCGGAGCCGGTGGAACAGATGCTCAAGATTGGGCAAGCATGCTACTTCGAATGTATATGCGTTGGGCTGAATCCAGAGGTTGGAAAGTTGAATTGTTAGATAAGCTTGACGGTGAAGAAGCCGGAATTAAATCTGCAACAATCAAAATTTCGGGTAAATATGCTTTTGGTTACGCAAAAGCTGAAAAAGGTGTTCATAGACTTGTTCGAATTTCACCTTTTAATGCAAATGGTAAAAGACAAACAAGTTTTGCATCTGTTGATGTCTCTCCGATTGTGGAAGATTTCGAAAAGACAATTTCAATTCCGCAAGATGATTTAGAGATTACAACAATGCGTTCAGGTGGTGCTGGAGGGCAAAATGTCAATAAAGTAGAAACAGCGGTAAGAATTCTCCACAAACCAACAGGTATTGTAGTTAAATGTCAACAAGAACGTTCTCAATTACAAAATAAAGAATACGCAATGCAAATTCTTGTATCAAAACTTTTAGCAATAAAAGAAGCTGAACATGAAAAGAAAATGGCTCAATTACGAGGAGAAACCGCAGATATCAATTTTGGTTCACAAATTCGTTCTTATGTTTTCCACCCGTATAAAATGGTTAAAGACCATAGAACAGGTTATGAAGAGGGAAATGTTGATGCTGTTATGAATGGTGATTTAGACGGATTTGTTGAAAGTTATTTGAGACAAAATACAAAACAATAATATTTTGAAGAAATAGAGGGTTATAAAATGGAAGAAAATCAAAAAGAAGTTACAAAATCTGCAATATTGAAACACTACCTATCATCTTTATTAGTGTATGGGATCGTTCTATTATTTATTAGCTTTTGTCCGGCATTTAGCGAAAATGTCGGAGATAACGGATTTAATTACATAACATTTTTTGTTATTTATTATATTTGTTATGCAATTTTTGCTCTTCCTATTTTTTTCAAAACAAAACCTGCATCAATTTTAAAATCAAAAAATGTTGCAATTCTTGAATATGTAAAAAAACAATTCTCTAAAACTTCAATACCGGAAGAAAGACTGCAACTTCTTGAGCCAAACGAATTTGAAAAACAATCAATGGTGGAATTGTTTGTTAAATCATTCTTTGGTGTTTACTGTATAAATTTAATTTGTACAAAATATTTACCAACATTTGATTATAATATTTCGTTTTTAAAAGAAATGTTTTCTCAAGCTGTAACTTATGCTGCAAGTGGTCAAGGTTTGTTTATGGGACTTATTCAGTACATTGATGATACGGCTGATATGTGGCTTACTTTGACATTTATGTTTACGATAATAATTTTAGCAATAAGTTACTTATCTGATTTGAATCTATTTAGAAATAAAATCAAATCGGTTGATACAACTCCACTTGGAATAATTTCTTGTATCATTTGTTTTTATCCGTTCACCATTTTGACAAATGCATTGATAAAATCTTACACAGATGGCTCAATTCCTGTAGAAAATCTTGCTCTTAGAATAATTTTAGATATTATTTCAGTTGTAGCAAATATTATTATTTTAATTTCCGTTGCAAGACTTGGTACAAAATCAGGCAACCTTACAAATAGAGGTATTGTCAAAGGTTTTCCATATAATATCGTTAGACACCCAAATTACATAATGCAAGTTGTTTATATTATCTCAACAACAATTCCGATTTACTTTGTTCCAGATTTATCTATTTTAGGCAAAATCGTTTTGACATTCGGCATGTTTGCGTGGATTTTAATTTTCTATCTTCGAGCAATTACAGAAGAAAGACATTTGCTTAAAGATTCTGAATACAAAAAATATACCGAAGAAGTTAAATACAGATTTATTCCAAATTTATTCTAAAAATTCCCTATAAAGAGAATTCCTAAATAGATTATCTTTATTTTATGTTATTATAAAATTGCAAAAATACAGATAACGAAAGGAAAAATTATGGAAAATTCATGTGAAATAAATTTTAGAAAAGCCGTTATGATTGGTTGTGGATTTGTTGGTTCTGCTTCAGCATTTAGCTTGATGGAGAGCGGAATGTTCACCGAACTTGTTCTTATTGACGCTGATCCTAATAAAGCAGAGGGCGAAGCTCGTGATATTAGTCACGGAGTTCCTTTTGCTAAACCAATGAAAATATATGCTGGAAACTATGACGATGTTGCTGATGCTGGTATTGTAATTGTAACAGCTGGAGCTAATCAACAAGCCGGAGAAACAAGATTAGACTTGGTTAAGAAGAATATTAGTATATTCAAATCTATTATTCCAGAAATTAAAAAACGCAATTTCAATGGAATTTTATTAATTGTTGCTAACCCTGTTGATATTTTGACTTATACAGCGGTTAAATTAAGCGGACTACCTGAAAATAGAGTAATCGGTTCCGGTACTGTACTTGATACCGCTAGATTAAAATACGCAATTGGAAATCATTTAGATGTTGATAATAGAAGTATTCACGCATTCATTATCGGAGAACACGGAGATAGCGAAATTGCTGTTTGGAGTAGTGCGAATGTTTCCGGTATTCCATTGAATAATTTCTGCGAAATGAGAGGTCATTTTGACCATAAAAATGCAACGGAAAAAATTGCACAAGATGTTAAAAATAGCGCTTATGAAATCATTTCAATGAAACGAGCAACAAATTACGGTATTGCGATGTCTGTAAAAAGAATTTGTGAAGCTATTGTAAGAAATGAAAAATCAATTTTGCCTGTATCTTCAGTTATGCACGGAGAATTCGGAATTGAAGATGTTTCTTTGAGTATGCCTGCAATTGTCGGAAATCACGGTATAGAAACACTTGTGCCAATTTCTCTAAACGAAGAAGAAACTAAAAAACTTCAAGACTCAGCTAAAACCTTGAAAGATATCTTAGCTCAAAATGGGTTACAATAATTTATTTTTTATATTTGAAATACCTCCTCTTAAAAAGGAGGTATTTTTATGTCAAAAAAATTTTTTTACGGATTTTAAAAAGAATATGATTTCGAATAATATCTCGTTTGGAGCTAAATATATATCAACCCCAACAATTCAAAAATATGATAAGTTGCAAAATAAATTTGTAGATAAGAAAGTTTCGCTTGTCGAATTCGAACCTCAGAATTTATCAGATAAACTTGCGATAAAAATTACAAACAACAAATGGGGTAGGTATTTTATAACTCAATCAATGTATCTGTGTGCAGATATGCTGTCAAAAAATGAAACATCAAAAGATGTTAATAAAATTCTTATGCTTACTGAACAAACAGATAATTTCAAAAAACTTGATGCGACAAAAATTCTTGCTCTTGCTCAAACTCAAAAGAATAAAAATGTTCCAATGGAACTAAAATGGCTACAAGTCAATCCAAAATTTCAATATTTAAACACCAGTAGAGAAATAAAAAATGTGGGGAAAGCTGTTGTTGATAGTCTAAAAAAGATGTATGATGAATTGATTTTAGATGCAACATCAAATGCAAAGAAATTCTATATAAAACAGGGCTTTGAATTAGTAGACGATATTAATGCAAGATTTCACTGGAAAAGGTAATTATTTATCTAACAGTGTGAAATTCTTTCCTAATTTTTGTTCTAGTGTTTTGAATATTTCTGACAATGGAACATCTATAGCTTCTGACAATCTCCAGAGCATAGAAAGTTTTGGGTCAATAATTCCGTTTTCAATACGGGATAAATTCCCTGCATCTAAGTCATATTCATAACAAAATTTAAGTCTGGATTTCTCTTTGTTTTTAGCGACTCTTAGTTCGTTTATAACAGCTCCAAACTCCTTGTTAAGTTGTAACGTTTTATGACTTTTATATTGCATACATACATAATTGCACAGTATAATGTTTTTATTATGTATAGATACATAATAATCTGGAGGGTTATTTTTATGAAAAATTTATATAAAGGAATGACAATTAATAATAGTGAAAATGACAATAAAAATATAAAGAACTTATTTCCTTATTCCCTTGGTTTCTTATTCCCCAAAAAGAAACTTGCGTTTACCTTGGCGGAAGTATTAATCACCCTTGGAATTATTGGAATTGTTGCAGCGATGACTATTCCGACTCTTATCAATAAAAAACAGAAAGCCGAAATCGAAACACAGTTGAAAGAAAATTATTCAATAATTCAACAGAGCTTAAAGATGGCTGAAAATGATGATATTGCGATAGACAGTTATTTGGCGGAGGATATTGAAAGTGTAAAAAGTTGGTTTTTTACAAATCTTGCTCCATATATGAAGTATTCTCACGTTTGTTTTAATGCTGCAGGTTGTTGGCAATCAATGGGCCCTACTAAAACTTTGGCAGGTTCGGTTGCCAGATATAACCAAACAAATATTGGTGTTGGATATAATATTGTAACTATAAAACTTAATAATGGTGCGAATATTTCTTTCGATTCTTATGGGACAAATGATATTAAAACTCTTCTCGGAAGAAACTGTACCTATGAAGATAAAGCTTTAGGTATTTTTATAGATGTAAATGGTGATAGAAAACCAAATATCATTGGAAAAGACATTTATGTAGCAGTTTGGACGGATAAGGGGTTACTTCCTGCAGGTATTGACGAAACAAAAGCAACCGTGGATAGCAATTGTAGTGCAACTGCAAATACTGTCAATGCCGGTTATTATTGTCTGTTGAAAGTTAAAAATAACGGTTGGAAAATTCCAGATGATGTTTGGAATAAGAAAATTTAGTTATTTAACAACTTTATTCAAACCGTGTGGTTTATCAACATTTCTGTGTAATTTAATTGCAATTTCTAGTGCCAAAAGTTGGATTATTACTGCAATACAGAATGTTTTTACAATTGGTTTGTCGCAATCAATATTTATGTTATATGTTGATTTAACTTGGTTTGTACGATTGCCAATAACACAAATCGGTGGATTGTAACTTTCTTTTATTTTGTTCAAATTTTTAGTTGCCGTATAAGTTAAATTGTCGTTCAAGATATAGACAAGAACTTCGTTTTTGTTGTTCAAAACGGCAACGTGTCCGTGCATAAATTCACCTAAAATTGCAGATGAGGTATTTATATAAGATGTTTCTTTTATTTTTAGAGAAGCTTCTTTTGCAAGTGCGTAAGACTGACCATCTGCGGTCATTACGACATTTTTGTATTTAGATAAAAATCTTGCAAGTTGTTTGATTTTTGGCTGTAACTCAAATGCTTTACTAATGAAAGACGGAATCATTTTCAAATCCAAAGTGTAGTCATAAGTATCTATACCTTGAATTTGGGCGAATTTTAAGGCTAACAAAGTTGAACATAAAAGTTGAGAAACAAAAGATTTTGTCGCTGCAATACTTTTTTCTTCTCCTGCAAGACATGCAACTTTGTAATCAGATGCATTCCAAATAGTCGAATTTTCTTTGTTTGTAATGCATAGAGTTTTAACTCCGTGTTCTTTAGCTTTTTCTAAAGCGCTATTTGTGTCGGTAGTTTCGCCAGATTGAGTAATAAAAATGTATAAAATATTGTCAGAATGCGCAATTGTGTCTTCTAACAAAAATTCACTTGAATAGATTGCACTTGCTTCAATTTTTGAAATAGAGCCGAACAATTCTGCTGCATATCTTGCGCAGTGATAAGAAGAACCGCTTGCTACAAGGATAATTCTATTAATATTTTCTGGAGCATCTATATTTATATTTCCGTTTGATTCTAAATACGCATTAAGAATTTTTTGAGAAATTTCTGATTGCTCATAAATTTCTGACTCCATACAAGTTTTTTTTCTTTTGAATAAATCAAATACCATTTTATTACTTCCTTATTTGTTAAAAAAGGTCATAGGAAAATCTATGACCTTTCAAAATCTAGTCTATTAGCCAATAATTTCTTTAAGCAATTGGTTAACAGTTTTAGGGTTAGCTCTACCTTTAGTTTCTTTCATAACTTGACCAACGAAGAAACCTAACAAGTTAGTTTTACCGTTTTTGTAAGCTTCAACTTCGTTCGGGTGAGCATCAACAACTTTTTGTACAAGTTCTTTAATTGCGCCTTCATCAGAAATTTGGCTCAAACCTTTTTTCTCAACGATTACAGAAGCTTTTGTGCCATCTTTCATCATTTCGATAATAATTTGTTTACCAATGTTGTTTGAAATTGTTCCTTTTTCAATTAGAGAAATAAGTTCTGCTAAATTGTCCGGAGTCAATTTTGTATCAGTAATTTCGATGTGTTCTTCTTTCAAGTAAGCTGCAATTTCACCCATAATGAAGTTTACAGCAGTTTTTGGATTTGCACCTAGTTCAAGAACTTTATCAAAGAACAATGCCAAGCCCATTTGTTCAACAATTACGTTAGCATCATATTCGCTAAGTCCGATTTCTTGGTATCTTTTGCGTTTTTGGTTAGGTAATTCAGGCATTTTAGCACGAATTTCTTCAACCCATTCTCTTGAAATTTCTAAAGGCATCAAATCAGGTTCTGGGAAGTATCTGTAATCGTGAGCGTCTTCTTTTCCTCTCATTGAACGAGTTTCACGAGAAGCATCGTCCCACAATCTTGTTTCTTGAACAACTTCTCCGCCTTCTTCAACGATTTCGATTTGTCTTTCGATTTCGTATTCAATAGCTCTTTGAAGTGCTGCAAAAGAGTTTACGTTTTTGATTTCAGCACGAGTTCCGAATTCTTTAGAACCCTTTGGCATGATTGAAATGTTCGCATCACATCTCATTGAACCTTCTTCAAGGTTGCCGTCACAAACACCAATATATCTAACGATATTTCTTAATTCTTCCATGTAGTTTTTAGCTTCTTCAGAACTTCTCATATCCGGTTCAGAAACGATTTCTAATAACGGAGTTCCGGCTCTGTTCAAGTCAACTAAAGAATAAGTTGAACCCGCAATACCGTTAGCACCTGCGTGAACTAATTTCCCGGCATCTTCTTCCAAGTGTGCTCTTGTAATACCAATTCTTTTTCCATCAATTTCAATATGACCGTTTACACAAATTGGTTCATCATATTGAGAAATTTGATAACCTTTCGGCAAATCTGGGTAGAAATACTGTTTTCTGTCGAATTTACAACGTGATGGAATTTCGCAGTTCAAAGCTAAACCTGTCAAAATACCCATATTAACACATTCTTTATTCAAAACCGGCAAAACCCCAGGCATACCCAATGTAATAGGGCTAGTCAATGAGTTTGGTTCTTGTCCAAATTCGTTTTTATCCGGTGCGAAGATTTTTGATTTTGTCTTTAATTGTGCGTGGACTTCCAAGCCAATAACGACTTCATATTTGTCTCTTAATTCTTGATCCATTTATACTTTCTCCTTATTTGAGTTTATTTTACCACAAAGGGAGAATTTTTGAAACATGAAATAATATTAAAAAGGCGGTCGGTTCAAAATTTTGAACCGACCGCC
>JBNMKP010000029.1:0-11199 GCA_050874405.1 bacterium | reverse complement strand
GATTTTGGTGCGCAATGTTTGGGTATTCCAAGTTATGAGATTCGTCGGTCGCAGATGCTCCCTCAGAATGACATTGGTATTTAGTAGTGTTATGGGTTACAGTATTATTTTGTGTAAAAAACTTCCTCATATATATAATTCCTCTCTTTTTATAATTATACTGATTTACACTTTATTAGTCAAGTGTAAAATGCACTAACAAAAGAATTGCAATTGTTGAAATCCCCTGACATCTCTTTAATAAAAGTTCAAGAATTGCAATATTTCGTTGACACTCAAAATATTTTGCCGTTAAATAAGTGTAAAATATACATTTAATAATTTAATTATGAGAGAAAGGATTTACAATGATTACAAAAATTACAAATACCCCTGTATATTCTAAATCATTTAATATAAATTGTTGCGGAAAAAAGAAATCTACACCAATATATAACGATGCAAATACCGGAGATTCTATCACTTTCACTTCAAGAACTCCAAATGTTGATAAACTTGTAAATGATGCATTTCAGAATATATCTAAAACAAGAAAACCAAATGCTCTAGGACTTATTGCAGGTACAATTGGTAAGACAAATTACAGTATTAGAGAAACTAAATTTGGTAAACAAGCAGAATTAGATATTATCAGAAATGACAAGCACGCAACTTTTGATATTTTTAGATTAAACAATGCTCCCGTAAAAATTAAAGAAGCTTTGGACAGAAATAATTCTCCAGAATTGGTCAAAATTGTTCAAAGATTTATCTCAAATAAATAACCAATAACTTCTATATTGAAAAGACGTCAGATATTTTTGACGTCTTTTTGTATTCAAATTTTTTATTAAATAGTGTACAAATACCACTATTTAGATTTGTAAAAGCCTTGATATCAAAAGGATTGAAGTATTTGTAAAAATATGTTACAATAATAGTAGGAACACCCTATTAGCCCTCATAGGTCTCTGATGAGTGTTATTCCCCACCCCACTCTAAAAACAAAAAGGTATCCGAAGTAATTTACACCCCAAGGTGATATTATGGATACACTACTCGAAAACAAACAAATACATTTACCGTTCAGGACTTGCGAATACGTCTTAACTCTTTCGCTTTTTGTAACTTTAGTTCTGACACACACAATATTTATACCTCCACTTTTTGCAAATGATTTAATTGCAAATAATGCTGTAACAACTCCGACATTAAAGGAAATGAGTCAATATATTAAAGAGGAAATGAATCCTCAAATCAGACAAGAAAAATTCGAAAATAATATTAAATCAAAATATAAAGGGTATGTAATCAACAACGTTGATACCGGAATTAAACATATCAAGATGGTTAAATACTACAACGGTAAGCCGGTTAAAATCAATGTTGTTGAAATGAATAACAAAGTAGCTTCAAATTATGAAGTTAAACCCGCAATCGCATCTGTAACACTTCCTAACAAAAGAACAGTTCGAAACATTGCACAACGAACAAATTCTATTGTTGCAATCAATGGTGGATTTTTCAAACCTCAAACTGGTGTTCCTTTAGGAACTCTTATGATTGACAAAAAAATCTATACCGGTCCAATTTATGATAGAGTTGCACTTGGAATTTTCAAAGATGGTTACGATGTTGGGCGAGTACAACTTGACGGGAAAATCATTGGAAATAATCAAGAAATAAAAATTGATAATATTAATCAGCCTAGAATGTTATCCTCATATATTTTAGCTTATACTCGGGATTGGGGAAAATATGCCCCTGCATCACCACAATACGGTGTCCAACTTCAAATTGTTGGGAATAAAATTACGGCTGCTTCTGCCAATCCCCTTTCCATTCCGGAGAATGGTTATGTTCTTGTTGGTCCGAAATCAAAATTAGGTAAACTTTTCGGAGCTGATTATGTTGATGTAGAAATTAAAACTAATCCAAAATGGGAAAACGTTCAACATATTATCAGTGGTGGACCATATTTATTAAAAGATAATCAAATATTTATAGACATGACAGCACAAAAACTTCAATCTATCGGGGGGAGAAACCCAAGAACTGCAATCGGTTATACCGAGGACAACAATCTTGTTTTAGTAGCAGTTGACGGACGGGAAGGAAGTTCTGTCGGTCTTACGTTAGTTGAACTTGCAAAATTAATGAAGTCATTTGGTTGTACAAATGCTATTAACCTTGATGGCGGAGGTTCAACTGTAATGTACGTAAAGGGGCAAATTGTAAATCACCCGCATCAACCTGGAGGTATTGCTTTATCTAATGCACTTGTTATTTCTAAAAAATCTACAAACTAAATTAATCAAAATTTTTGCAAGAATTGCACAAAGTGTATTTTTATTTGCATAAAATTATGGTTTCAAAATGTAAATAATCCTACACAAGTTTGACATGCCTGCTATTATCCTGCCATAATAGTAAAAGACTATACTTGGGTAGATTTATGTACATAAAACAACTTGAAATCGATAATTTTAAATCATTTGCAAATAAGTCAGATATTCCCCTGTTGAAGGGTTTTACGACTGTTTCAGGACCTAACGGTTCGGGTAAGAGTAATATCATTGATAGTATTATGTTTGCATTGGGGCTGAGAACGGGCTCTGCTTTGCGTATTGAAAATTTGTCCGATTTCATTACAACTTTCAATAATAAAAATGAAGCATCTGTTAAAGTCGTTTTTGGTGATGTTGATGGAAATAATGAACTTTCAGTTATGCGTAGAATTCGTAAAACTAACCAAGGATATGCAAGTACATATTATCTGAATGACAAAATTGATACGCTAACAAATATTCGTTCTATTTTGGAAAAGTACAATATTACTCCGAATAGTTACAATGTTATGATGCAAAATGACGTAACAAGTATTGTAATGTGTTCTTCAAAAGTTCGCCGTGGAATTATTGATGAAATTGCCGGAGTTGCAGATTTTGACAGACGAATAGACCAAGCAACCAATGAATTAAAAACTGTTGAACAAAGGGTTGAATCTGCGATGTTAATTCTAACAGAAGTAGAAAAAACACTTGAACAATTGAAATCAGAAAGAGAAGTTGCTCTAAAATATAAGAAGTTGCAAGAAGAGAAAAACGGGCTTGAATCTCAAGTTAGTACTGTTAAATTCTTCGATTTGAAAAGAAATTTAGAAATTGCTCATGATAATATTCTTCAAGCAAATAAAAAATTAAAAGAAGAACAAATCAATAAAAAAGATATTGATGAAAAAATCAAACTTATAAATCAAAAATATACAGAACTAGATGCAAAACTTAAAGAGCAAGGTGAAGACGAGCGAAATAAATTAAAAGATGCTCAGAGTGATTTATCGGCAAGAATTCAAACTAAGAAAAACGCAATTGATTACTCTGATACTCAAATTCACAAAGGTTTGCAATCAATTGAGAATGCGAAAAACGGTATTCAATCTTACAAGAAGAAAATTGAAGATGAAAGATTAAATATCAAGCTTTCTCATGACAAAGTTGGAATTATTGAAACACAATTAAAAGAAAAGAAAGCCGAACTTGCTAAAAAACTTGAAGATATTTCCGGTTTAAGTTCAACCGCAGATAAATATATCCAAGAAAGAAATGATGTTTCTCGTTCTTTAGATTCTTTGAAAGATAAAGACAATGAATTATTAAAACAATCGTTGCCTAAAGAAAATGAACTGAAAAACTTAAAGAAAGACATTGATGAAGCAAAAGCTTTCATTGAACAGGCAGAAAATGCTAAGGCTAATTTTTCTGATAATAAATCCTTAAAAGAAATGCAAGTGTCTGATTTGAAAAAAGAAATGGACGAATTAAAAGAAATTCAGACAAAAACAATGAAAGACCTTGACGATATAAAAACATCAATTGAAGATTATGACCATGATGTAAGAGCTGCTTACCGTAAATTCACAGAAATGGAAACTCAGAAAAAAGCTATGTCTTCAACTGCCGGTGCTACATTACCAATTAACACTGTAATGAATGCTAATCTTGAAGGAGTGCACGCTCCATTGATGCAATTGGGTAAGGTTGATGAAGAATTTAATTTAGCTCTTGATATCGCATTTGGAGGAAGATTAACTCATATTGTTGTAGATGATCCGCATGCAGCTTATGTTGCAATGGAATTGTTAAATTCATCTCGCTCCGGTCGAGCTACTTTTATTCCGTTAAACAAAATTAAAAAAGCTCCAACCAGACTTCAATTGCCAAAGAACAAAGGAGTAATAGATTTTGCCATTAATCTTGTAGATTTTGATGATATTTATCTTGACGCATTTTTCTATGCTGTTGGGGATACATTGATTGTTGAAGATGCTGAATCAGCTGAACCTCTAATGGGTAAATATCGTATGGTAACATTAGACGGGAAATTATATGAAAAATCTTCGGCAATTACTGGTGGTTATGTAAAAAAATCAATGTTTGGATTTGGTAAAAATGACGACAAAGATTTAGAAAGAGCAAAAGCTAAATTAGACGAATTACAAAAGAAATATGACTCTTCCGTAATTAAGAAACGTGAATTAGAAGACAAGTTAGACAAGATTCGTTCCGCATATTCTGCTTCTTCTACTGAATATGCAAAAGCTAAATTAGAACTTTCTAATATGACTTCTCAATTTGAAAATAGTCAAACATTGTTAGAAACAAAGAAAACTTTTGTTGCTGAAAATGAGCCGAAAATTGAAACTTTAAACAAAGAATTAGATAAAATTGAATTGAGAAGGGTTGAATTAGCGGACTCTATTCAACAAGCCCAAGACAAGTTAGCAGAGCTTGACAACTTGTTAAATGACAAAGATTTAAAAGATTTGAAAGAAAAAACTCAAGGAATTGAAGATGAAATTCGTCGTTTGAACAATAACTTGATGAATGTAAATAACGAAATTCAGGGTTTTGAAAATACAATTAAATTTAATGAACAATTAATTACTTCTAAAGAAGAAGATATTAAAAATACAATAAAAAATAATGAAACTCTTGAAAAAGATAAAGAAACATATAAAGCAGAAATCGTTCAACTAGAGGAACAATTAAATACCCTATCTGATAAAATTGCGGTAATTGATGAGAAAATCGGAGAACTTGTGAAACAAAAAGAAGAAATTCATAAGAGTTTGGTAGATTTACAAACCAATAGTGCTGTAAAAGCATCAGATATTGATAGAATTAATGAATCAATTGAATCATTCAAAGCTAGAAGAAGAGAACTTGAACCTCAATTGAAAGAAGCCGCTGATGTTCTATCAGATTCGGGAGTTGATGTTGATAAGCTTGAACCTGTTCAAATTTCAATTGATGAATTAAATGCTAAAATTCAAAGACTTGATAAGAGAATGCAAGAGTTGGGCGACGTTAATATGCGTGCTATTGTTTCCTATGAGGAAAAATCTGCAAGAAAGCAAGAACTTGATACTCAAATCAATACCTTATCAACTGAACGTCAGTCTATTTTAGATAAGATGAACGGTTTTGAACAACAGAAAAAAGAAGCATTTATGACTACATTCACTGCCATAAATGAAAACTTTAAAGATATTTATCATCAATTGTCTGAGGGTGAGGGTAAATTGATATTAGAAAATGAAAAAGACCCGCTATCTGCAGGCATGACAATTGAAGCTAAACCAAGAGATAAAATTACAAACAACAAACTCGGAGCTTTGTCTGGTGGAGAAAAAGCCTTAACCGCTTTAGCATTAGTATTCTCTATCCAAAAATACTTACCTGCTCCATTCTATGCCCTTGATGAGGTTGATGCAAGTTTAGACACAATGAATGTTGAAAGAATTGCAGATATGATTCAAAAACAATCAGCAAATACTCAATTTGTAGTTGTAAGTCACAGACGACCAATGATTGAAGCTGCACATAGAACAATTGGTGTTACCCAAAAAGAAAAAGGTAAAACAAAGGTTACCGGAGTAAAAATAAGAGATGACGAAAATGAACAATAATCTTTTAAATGCTGAAGAGTTAGAATCTGCTATATATGGTAAAACTGGTGAATTTGATGCTAATGATGGTATCGGAATTCTTGTTGATATGGCAAAACAAGGTAAAATTGACCCTTGGAATATTGATATTTTAGATGTTACAGAAAAATATCTTCAAAGAATGATTGAATTGAAATCACTAAACCTTAGAGTTGCATCAAGAACACTTCTTTTTGCCTCTATTCTTTGCCGTTTGCAGTCAAATGTGTTAGCCGGCTTGTCATTGGAAGACTTTCAAGATGAAGAACAAGATAATACCATTTATGATGACGATGGTTTTATCGTTGAGTATCCGGAAGACCAAGAATTCATTCCAACAAGCAATGTTGTAAGTTTTGACGAAGCATTACAAAGACGAACAAGTATCAGACTTAACCGTAATCGTGTTGTTACTTTGAAAGACTTGATTAAACAATTGGAGTTCTATGAAAAATTAGAAAAACGAGCTTCAATGAAAAGCGCACATGAAAGGGCAAAACGTCATGTTAGAAATTATTCAAGATTAACTCCGGAAGAAATTGTTTCAATGGCTCATGAAGAGTATATTGAAGAGGCTGTTTTGAAATTGAAAGACAATCTCGAACAGATTTTTGCTCGAGAAGAAAAAATTGAATTGAAAGAATTAACAATGCTTGGAATGGACAAAATCAGTGCTTATATTGCATTGTTGTTCTTATGCAGAGATACAGATTATGAATTGGAACAAAAAGAATTTTATTCTGATTTATACGTAGTTAAAGGTGGAAATAAAGATGCAGCAACTGAAGTCTAGAATTGAGGCGGTGTTATTCGTAACTGCAAAGGCTTTGACCTTGGAAGAAATTGCAACTTATTTAGATAAAGAACCGGAAGAAGTTGAACAAGCATTGCTTGATTTGATTATGGATTATGCTTCAAGAGATGGTGCTTTGGAAATTGATGATGAAAACGGTTATATTCTTCAGGTTAGAGAAGAATATTCAGATATTGTAGAAAAGATTTGTCCGATTGATTTAAAACCTGCAGTATTAAGAACTTTGCTTGTTATCGCTCTAAAAGAACCAATTAGACAGACTGAACTTGTTAAACTTCGTTCTGCTGCTTATGAACATGTTGCAGAACTTGTTGAGAAAGGTCTTGTTTCTAAACACAAGGACAAGAATGGTAGAAGTATCAACATTAAAACGACACCGAAGTTTGCAGAGTATTTTAAATTAAAAGGTGACACTAGAGCTTTAGCTCAAAAACTTGAACAAGATTTAGCAGAAAAGAAAAATAATGCGTAAAGTTTTATTATTTATCCTATTTGTAGTTCTCGTGGTTTATATGCTTTATAAATCACCACTTAGTGCTTCTTATTATTACAATAAGGCAAAAGCATTATATTCTGCCGGTCAGTATGAGCAATCTTTACCATTATTTGAAAAATCGTTATTTTCAGACCCGAAAAATATTTTGACGAGGTTTTATTATGTTTTAGCTCTTTCAAAGTCTGAGCCGACTTATTCTGTACAAAAAAAACTTTATGAGATGGGTAATTCTAAAATTAATGATGAGGCAAAGAAATATGCCCGTTATCAAGCGGTTTCACTAAGACATAATCTACTTATTGGGGTTGAAAATAATTATATTTTTAATGCGGTAGCAGGAAATGATATTATCCGTTGGGATATAAATTCTTTTCCTCTAAAGATTTACTATAAGAATGTTGAATCTGCGCCGGCTTATTATTACGAAAATATCGAAAAAGCTCTCTTACAGTGGACTCAAAGAACAAATTTTGTAAAATTTGTACAAACTAAAGATGAAAATGATGCAAATATTGTTATTAAATTCAGCGATATTTCTGATAGTTCTTGTAAAGGTGAAAATTGTAAATTTGCTATTGCATACACAGATCCTGTGATTACCTCAAAAGGAGTTCTTGAAAAAATGAATTTGACATTTTTCAAGACAAATCCTCGACACGAATTATTTTCTCCATTAGAGGTTTATAATACTGCGCTGCACGAAATTGGACACACTTTGGGGCTTATGGGACACAGTGATAATCCGGAAGATTTGATGTATGCATCTAACGATAATAGCAAAAATATTTATGCCTTGTTCCGTTCAGATTTTCAATATTTGACTTCTCGAGATTTAAAAACTTTAGCTCTTTTATATCGGTTAGAGCCAACAATTTCGAATGTTAAAGGTTTGCATAGTGAAAATTTTTATTACCCTCCACTTATTATGGGAAGTGAAGATGCAAGACTTCTAAAAAAACTGGAAGAGTATCAAAAATATATTCAAAAATACCCTAATTTTGCTGCAGGATATATAAATATAGCTTCAATTTATGTTGATATGGGTGATTTCGATTTAGCACTAAAAGCTCTAAATTCGGCTTCCCACTTAGCGCAGAATGAAGATGAAAACTATATGATAGCATATAATAGAGCAATAATTTATTATAACAAACAAGATTATACCAATGCGCTAAATTATGCCAAACAAACAAAATCAATAAGACCTAGCAATAATATTGATGAATTAATTAACGATATTAATAAAATTAAAAATGCATCATAGAGAAGATTTAATATCGATACCTTTAAAAAATTCTTCCATCGGAATTTTTAGAATATAAGACATTTTGAATAATGCAATAGCAGTTGGAGAGGTCAACCCCTGTTCAAGTTTACTAACGTAGCTCAAACTCATGTTGATTTGTTCTGCAAACTCTTCTTGCGTAATATCTTTTCTTAACCGTTCCGCTTTAATATTTCGTCCGATTATATATCTAAAATCTTTTTCCATTTGTTAATTATATAACCTTGACTAAAAATAAATAAGTGAATATAATGACATGTAGTATCATTATATTGATATTTTATAATATGATATTGATAGTTAATGACATTATTGTGATATGGACAAGGAGTATTAAATGAATAAAGGTTTTAAGCAGAGTGACGTCGTAATCTCGAACACGGAATACCAATGTCACCCTGAACTTGTTTCAGGGTCTCAAAAGTTAAGGAGATTCCGAAACCAGTTCGGAATGACGATTAATAATAATTTCCTCGCCCCTTGTGGGAGAGAGGGTAAAAATAACGTCATTCTGAGTAGCACGAGCAGAGAATGCTAGGCTAAGCCGAATTCGTTTAATGCGAGTGCGTTAAGCGAAGAATCTCATAAAATAGAAAAAAGTTATGAGATACTTCGGTCGTTTACACTCCCTCAGTATGACGAGAATAGAACAATGAATAAAAAGGACAATAAAATGAAAAAACTTATAGACTTATTCACTTATCAACCTATAGACTTGAACAATAAAAGTGTAAAGAACTTATTGCCTTATTCCCTTAACTCCCTATTGCCTAATAAAAAGAAAGCCGCCTTTACATTAGCAGAGGTCTTAATCACCCTCGGTATAATCGGTGTTGTTGCAGCATTGACTATTCCCTCTTTAATAAATTACTTTAAAGTTAAGCAATTAGAAGTTCAATTTAAAAAAGCGGATTCAATTATTACTCAGGCTTTAAAGAAAACGGCTGATGAAGCAGGATATGATTCAATTTCAGACTTTAATATCCCTGGGCGTAAGGTTACTAGTGAAAATTATGCGCAATTGCAAAAACAGGTTGAGGAATTAAATGAGATTTGGTTACGCCAATTTACTAGTATTACTCCCGTATCCAATACGTTAATTTCTCGAAAGAATTTGAAATGCACCGGTCTTGTTGGCACAACTGTTATGTTTCCTAATTGTTGGATTAGCATGGGACCGTCTTATCAACTTCAGGACGGACTTACTGTTACTGGGCTTGCAGCACAAAACGGTGGTGCTAATCACCCTGGACTTATCACTTTTATGTTTGATACAAATGGACCATTCAATGGACCAAATCGTTGGGGATATGATATTTTTAGAGTTTATTCAGACCTTAACTATGATAAATCCTTGTGCAATCCAACAATTCAAAATTCTGGTAACCAATTTGGTTGTTATTATTGGGCTAAAAATAATATCAATCCCAAAGACAAATCAACTCCATATTGGAATATTTTATATAAACCTTTGAGTTATTGGCAAAAGTAGTTGCTTAATCTACATCAACCGGAGGGCGTTGAATTTTTTCGATAGCTTCTCTTGCAGTGAAAACTAAGCTTTCCGGCACATTGTCGATTGTTGTTAATTGTCTTAAAACGTCAACCACTCGTTTGAATGCTCTAACAATATCTCCTTCGCCAATTTCGATTTGTTCAGAAACAGTTTCCCATTCTGCACCCTCAACCCATAGTTCTATTAGTGAGCTAAAATATGGATTTATGTATAAAGGTGCTTCAATATCATATTTATTTTGAGTTTTTTCAAGTTTGCGTTTGATATTTCTTATTTGGTTAAGAGTTTTTCTAACAGGTTCGGAGAAAGGAATATATGGAATTTCAATCCTCAAATCTTCTGTTGTAAGAGCGCAAATTACACCTGCAAGTTGTGATGGCGTTAGATTTTCTAATATTCCGGAGAATATAATTTCTGCTAAGAATAATTCATTTTCAGAACGAATTTGTGATGTCGTTTTGCCTTTATCTGTCGGGTAATCATTTACAAGATATCCGTAATCCTTTAGAGCCGCACGGTGTGCTAAGAATTTATTCCAGTAAATATCCTTTTGTTTTTCAATTTCTTTGTTTAATTTTTTCTTTTTATTTAAAAGACGTTCAATAACTTCAAGATTTTTGGAGTGTTTTTTGTAATGTTTACACATATCACAGGCAAAGCTTTGAAGTTTTTGTAATTCAGCTTTATTACGCTTCCCGAATTCAATAATTTCCGGTGTAAGAGGTCTATGCTTTGATTTTTCTTGTTTAAGAATTTTTTTATAAGTTTGTCTATTTTGAACGTATAAAAATCTTAATTTGTCATATTCATGCATTTTTTCGTCATTCAAATGATATGGACAAACAAAGCTTCGTTCATTTATTTCATTTTCGTATTGTTCAATTTGATCTAGTATTGGTTTAAGTCTAAAATCTGAAGAATAATAGCCAAAACTTTTTAAGATAAGTTCTTTTGATTCTTCAAGATTAAATCTTTGTAACAAGTTCAAAACCATTGAATAACTTGGAGAAAATCTACTTTCAAGTGGGTTTGAATCACTTAGTACAAGTTCAGCTACTTCATCTGGTGTTTGGAATGAAGTACCTACAATTGTTACGTAACCGACTTCGTCCATTCCTCG
>JBNMKP010000028.1:0-11214 GCA_050874405.1 bacterium | reverse complement strand
GTTCTATATTTCATAAAAACAGCCTTTCTCATATTATATAATATGGGAAAGGCTGTTTTCTTATTAATAAATCATTTTTTAATAATGTTTTTTTTCTAAAACATAGTTTTTTATTGTTTATTTGAGTTCTTTTATCCAATTATCAATATTGTTTTGAAGATTGCTATCTCCACGACCGGCAACTACGAATGGTTTTAAGACCTTTGAACCTTTTGCAAGTTTTGACATATCTTCTGCAATAGAATATTTTCCGCCACCACCGTGAGTAATAAATGGAACAATAGTTTTCCCTTCAAAATCATTTTCAGTTAAGAAAGTTTTAACAGCGGGTGCCATTGTGTACCACCAAGCAGGTGTTCCGACAAAAATTACATCATAGTCAGACACATCGCCATTATCTTTCAATTTCGGTTTAATATTTTCTTCATGTTGCTTTTTGGCTACAACGTAAGCTGTTTCATGGTAATTATCCGGATATGGAGTTTCGGTTTCTATCCTAAACATATCGCCACCAACTGTCTTGTGGATTTTTTCAGCAACATATTGAGTATTCCCACTCCAAGAAAAATATGCAATTAAAACTTTTTTATTGTTCATAAAACCTCCTTGTTGTTCGTTATTTTTTGCAAAAGTACAACCTGTAAAAAGTATCAGTATTGGAATAATTAAAAGTAAAAGTTTTTTCATTTATTTATCCTCTTTTGGTTTTAACTCTCCATAAAAAAATGCGGCTGTTGCCCCTCCATCAATTAAAAAATCTGAGCCAGAAATAAAATCTGCTTTTTCTGTTAATAAGAGTTCTGCAACATTTGCGACTTCGTCTGCTGTTCCTGGTCTGCCTGCAGGACACTTTGCAAACATATTTTTATAAAAGTCACCTCTTATTCCATTAAATTCATCAATCGCAAGAGGGGTTACAATAATTCCTGGGGATATAGAATTTATTCTTGCACCATGTTTTCCCCATTTAACAGCTTCAGCCATAACTCTTTTAACATTGCATCTCTTTGCCATTTGGTATGCATGAAGTGTGTCTTTTATATTTTCAGGCTTTAAAATATCTAAATCCAAGAGTTTTTCTGTTGGAGTGCAAGCCAATTGTTCATCTTCTGATGGGGTTAGTGCAGGCATGCGGTATCCGCTTTGAGAAGATATTGTTATTCCTCGTCCGCCGGATTTGATTACTTTTCCTACTTCTTCTAAGAGTACAGCTGTTCCGTATAAATCAACTTTTAATATTGTCTCGATTGATGCTTGACTAGGGGAAACTCCTGCAGAATTAATCAATATTGAAATTTCGCCATACTGCTGTCCTTTTTGTATCATTTTTAATATTGAATTACGACTTGATATATCACATTCTATCGGTTCTACATCAAAACCTGCATTAATCATTATTTCAGCAATACTTTGAGCATTTTTTAGATTTTTATCCCCAACAATAATTTTTTTGTTAAATCCAATGCGTCGAGCAATTGCCATTCCGATTTGTCCTGCTCCGGTCCATAAAACTACGTCTTTTGCCATAAAACTTTACCTCTATTTTATAAATTTTTCTTATATATAAAATATACAACCTTAGAGCAGCTATCAAACAAGTGTTTTTTAACACTTTTTTACAATTGATTTTTTTATGGTAATTGGTGCCCGAATTTATCGTATTTATCTCTCGGTTTTATTTTAGAAGTTGTTTTTTCAAATTCTTTTAAATTTGTTGAGTCTTTCTCAAATATTTTTCTAATAGTGATACTATCAAGGTTAAATTGTCTAAGTCTCATGATTGCACGATCGTCAGGATAGGAATAGCTTCCTTTAGGCCAAGAAGAAGTCCAGTGTTTTAACTCTCTGTATTCTGTTAGATTGTTCTTATGTTTTGCCGTTGATATTCCTTGTTCAATCATTTTATTATCAATTTCTTCAAATGCAGATTTATAGTTTTGAGCATTTTTTAATTTAGTTTGGTTAATCAAGTTGTTGAATTTTTTGACAATTGCGCTATCTTTAATTTTTGACGAGTCTAAAATGTTTCTAAAAGCCACAGAATCAATAGAATGTTGAACATCTGCATCTATTGCACAACCATTTCTCCAACCTGCTTGTATTGACAAGTATTCTTTTGCAGGCTTATTTGCCATAAGTGAATCTAGTATTTTTTGAGATTTATAAGATGCGACAGGTTCACAGCCAACAAGACTTGATGTAGTAATTATTAATCCCGGAATTATTTTATTAAGTTTCATTATATATTCTCCTGTGTTATTTAAATAGAAAAAGTTATTGATATTATACGAATGTATGTAAAATTTTCTTTTGCTACATTTTCTATATATTAATAAGTTTTTGTTACATTTTAGTATAATTACTTTTTTGTTGCATCAATGAATGCTGCACCAACAACACCGATAAGTAATGCATGAAGACCTACTCCCATAATTGCAGTAAAAGCTCCGATGAATTTGCCGAGAGTTGTAATTGGGTAAGTATCACCGTAACCAACACTTGTAAATGTCACAACTGACCACCAAAAAGAGCTTGGAATACTTGAGAATGCTTTATTCCCTGTTTGATTTTCTGCAAAATAAATTGCAATTGATGCAATGGTTAAACCGATTAAAAATAGAATCGTTGTTGCAATGATTTCGTCTTTATGTTTTAAAAAGGCATTTTTAATTCGAATTAATGCGGTGGTGTATCTTGCAAGTTTTGCAACTCTGAATAACCTAAATAGTCTTAAAGACCTTAAAAATACAGTGTTCACTGTTATAAAAGACATGTAATAAGGGAAAATCGCAAGAAAATCAACAATCATCATCGGTTTGAATAAGTTGCGGATTTTTTCAAGCGAAATAACTCGAAGAAAATATTCAATAGTGAAAATTATGATTGAAATAAGTTCAAATTTGCTGATTAGAATTTTGTAGTGATTGTAGAAATTTACATCTGTCTGAAAAATAAAAACGATAAAATTCAAAAGGATTAGCCCAATCAAAAAATTATCTACATATTTATTCGCTAAAAATTTTTGAATTTTATCTTTCATAATAGTATTAATTTCTAAATGTTTTCTAATTCTTCTGAGAGATTTTTGAAAGTTTGAGGAAGATCTCTTTTGAAGTTAGAATCTTTTAAAGAGTTTAAGATTTCTGATTTTTCACCAGATGCTAGAACTCTTTGAGCAATATATGGTTTTGGCAAATCATAAGCCACTGCTTCTAAAAATCTTAATTTTTCATTTGGCGCATTTTCTGGTTTTGAAATTTTTAACATAAAATCTGTTGCTTGAAGATTTTTGTCCGGATTTTTGAACTCTTCATAAACAAGTTTGAAAGGTCCATATTCAGGAACTTCTCGTTCTGCTCTTGCAAGTAGTTTATCAACCATTTTGTCTGTATAATTTTCGAGATTTTGTTCCAATTTTTTCATGTTTTTTATCCCTTGGTTTTTAATTGAACTTATTTGCGCAGGATTAATTTTTGCCATTTGTACCTCTTTTTTATTATATCTTTATTTTAATTATTTACAAGTTGTTTATATTTTTGCAGAATTTGTTCTGTTTGTTCTGGGTGTTTTTTGATTTCTTCAGCACAGGTATGAAGATTTTCAAGATTTTTACCGCTCAGTCGTTTATCAAGATTTCCATAATCAGATAATTTGGGTTCTGTGGATTTAAATCCGAGTTCAAGTTTCCTCAAATGTTTGTAATAATCTGTCAGGTATTCATTGTATTTAGTAAATTGAGTATCTGTCATTGACTCTTTGGATAGAAGTTTTTGAATAGGTTCATAAAGCGGTTTGACTTCTGGGTGTGCAGAAATAATATCTTTACCGGTTCTCAAATCGTATGGAACGTGTTCTGCTTCTGCAAATACATTAACCTTATCGCCTCTAAATTGCCATTCAAAGACTTGACCGTTTGAAAGTTTGAAATTAATTTGTAGTGCGGTGTAACCGGATTCTCTAATTTTTGTTGCTTCTTTTTGTTTAGCATAATCCTGTTTCATTTGCGCAAATTTAGGGTCCGATTCTGCTGCTCTAACTACGTAATTTAGTTTTACTCCATGTTGTTCTGCATATAGTTTTAAATCTGCAAGTTGTTTGTCTGAAAAATATGGAATTCCGTCTTTACCTTTGTAGTTGCTTATTCTTTCGATTGACAAAGTTTTATTTCCTGCAGATTCTTTATCGATTATTGCTTTTAATTTATTAAGAGTTGGTTCAGATTGAAGTTCAGCTGCTCTGATTTGAGCTTCTTCCATTTTGCCTTCTTTGATAAGTTTTGCAACTTCAGGGTGTTTTGTGAAATCTGCTGATTTTACTGCTGTTCTTGTTCCTATCAAATCTTTAACAGAATTTATCGCATCTTTTATTGTTTTGGATTTTTCAATGTTATCAATTGCATAATTCTTTAATTTGTCATAGAGGCTTTGACTTCCTTTAGTGCGGTGAGTCATAACTTGGTTTTCATCTGTTCCAAAGCCAGCTTCTTTCATTATTTTTGCAATATTATTTTCTCTTTGCAAACCCATATTGTGCAAATTAGTTGCAGCTTTTCGCATTGTTTTAGATGTTTCGTCATCGACAACGATTTTTTCTTTGCCATTTTCAATAAATTTGTGAGTTATAAGGGCATCGTCACCTTTTTCAGTTTTTAATTTTTCAAGTCTGATACTTGGCGGTGGAACATTATCTTTTACAAATTTAGCTCCTGCTGCAAGTTTACCTTTGTGTCCTGCGATAAGTGACATTATCTGAGAGAATCCCTCTCCTTCAAGACTAATTTGTCCTGTTAAAGCCATATCGCTTAACAAACTTAGGGTTGCATCTGTTCCAATGTCTGCTGCTGTTGCTAAAAGTTTTGGACAATTTTTGGCAGTAAGTAATGCTTTAGTTGTTGCTCCGGCTTTTCCTGCGCTAGAACCAGTAGCCATAAGGAGTGAATTTGTTATAAATTCTTGTTTTAATTCTTTGATTTTTTCTGGGTTTGGTCTATTTTTAGTTTTTTCTTCAAATGCTTCAACTCCGATACCTCCGAAAGAAGTTATTAATCCTCCTGCTAGAGCCGCCGGTGGATAGCAGATTACTCCTGCAACTAATATGCCTGTGCCAGCATATTCAATTCCTGCTCTAACTTTTTTTACAACTCCATTTTGGTCTTGTCTGTAAGCTTCTGCAAGTTGAGAAGCATTTTTTTCTCCGTAAGCTGTTTTGTTAGCTTCAGCTATTTTTTCTGCATAAGTTTCAAGTGATTGACCATTCATTGCTTTGGTGTAGTTTTCGTCAATTTTATCTCGTAAGCGTTTTGCAATTCTTACTAAGTCATAGCCGCTTGTATTGTAAACAAAACCGCTATTGGCAGGAATGTCCATTTGAAGTTTCCCATTTTGAAATGAGAAATTTTCTCCGGTAAGTTCTTTTAAGCCTTTGCTAATATCTGCTTCATCATTCCCGTAGAAATTAGATAATGCTTGATGAATAGCAAGTTCTAATCTGTTTTCGCTTGATTTAAGTGTTTGAGGAGTTACACCATTTTTGTTGTTCCCATCAACTAACGTGATATTGTTATCTAAAAGTTTATGAATATAATCTTTAGTTTGGGTGTGTTTATTTGCGGTTGCAAATTCAATTGCTCTTTTGTTATAGGTTTCAATATTTTCTTTTTTAAAATCTACACCAAGTTCAAGTCGATAAGCTTCTTCAAAAGGCATTAGTCGTTCTCCATTTTGAGGTTTGAATGGCTTTTTAGGGGTGCGTTGAATTTTCTTACTAGCAATATTATCACCATTTTTAGCAATGATAGATGTCGTAGTTGTTGCATCTTTGAATTCGGCTAGAAATTCATTTACTTTTTCTTTGTAATTTGGGGTAGATTCATTTGGTAAAGTTAATGATTTTTCTATCATTTGTTCTGTTTCTTTTGGTGATAGAGTTGCAATCATTTTTGATACAGAATCTTTTTGCGCTTTTGTCATATTTTTAAGCGGGAATGTATCAAGTAAAATTTTGTTTTTCCGTCTATAATAGTCGGCATAAGTCAGTTCTTTGTTTTGTGCAAGTTGCAAAATATCTGCGGATTCTTTTTGAGCATAAGCGACTCTTTTAACGTTACTAGTAACTAATTTAGAACCTGTTTTTTCTTTTATACTTTCGTATAATTCACTAATATTTCCGTTGTCTTGTTCTTCTAGAGTTTTAAGAGCAGAATCGGCATTTGAGGTAATTGTTTTTATTGCGGTATCTTCGGCTTCTTTTTCAGTCATTGGAGCAGAAGTGTTTGTGATTTCTATAGTTTGTTTTTGTGGTTTGGAAGTTTCTGGTGTTGATTTTTCGAGTTTTACGCCTTTGTCTAAATTTTGTACTTTATTTTCTTGCGCCATAATTAGCAGAATTTGTTTATCCGTAAGCTTTTGTGCTGACGGATTTTCTCTTCTGTATGTTGCAATTTGTTGTGATACTACACTAATTGGTTCGCTCATTTGCGATACACTTACTCCATGTTCTTTCTAATAGTTTTATCGGTTTATTTTTCGAGAACTTTAGTAAAAATTAGTGATTATTAAATTTCTTTAAAAATTCTGAAAATCTTTGAATTTTCCTATGTTTTATCTATAATTTATATATAGCTAGAATGAATTATAAATAAGAGGATATGTAATTTTGAATAAAGGAAGTATAAAGGTTGCAGCGATTGCTGTTGCGATGTTATTGGCGACTCAAAATAATTTTGCAAAAGCTCAAGATGTTGATAATTTTGATGCTCTAACGAATGAAATTAAAAATGCAACTGCAATTGTTGATTTAACTCAGAATATTACTTGGGGTTCTAATTCAGGATTTAAGCAAGGAACAAATGGAATTAGTTCCGATATTACTATAAATGGTAATAATTTTACTATATCTTCTAATGGTTCTTATCATATCGGTTTTGATACTCCAACTGGTAAAAATTTAAATATTAATAATGCTAGTTTAAATGGCTTTACAAGTTCTTCTTGGGGTGGAGCTTTATTCAATGCGGGAAATTTAACTCTTAATAATGTTAATTTCAGTAATAATTCAGTTAATAATGCTTCTATTGGAGGGGCTGCAATTGCCAACGCTGAGGGTGGTAATGCAAAATTAGATGGCTCTTTTAATTTCAATGAAAATAATGCAACAAGAGATGGTGGGGCTATTTATAATTCTAGCACAATGACTATTACTTCCACTGAAACAAAATTTATAAAAAATAGCTCTAAATATGCAGGTGGCGGAGCTATTTGGAATGGTCAAAGAGCTGCTGATGATATTGGTGATTTAACTATGTCCGGAAAGTTTGACTTTGAAGAAAATTCCTCTGGTGGTAAAGGCGGTGCAATTTATAATTCCGGTAAGATTAGTATTTCTAATGATGGTACGGTATCAACAGTTTTTAATAACAATTCAGGTACCGGTGGTTCTGCTATTGCAAGTGAACAGGGCGGAGAAGTTTCTTTAGATGGTAATTATGTTTTTAGCAACAATACTTCTAGTTATTCCGGTGGTGGAGCAATTTATAACTCTGCTTCAATGCAAATAAATTCTGTTGGAATAACATCTTTCACCGGTAATAAATCTACGTCAAATTCCGGTGGCGCAATTTGGAATGGAGTGGATTATAAATTTGGTTCTGGAGATTTAAAATTATCTGGGCAATTTAATTTTGAAAATAACAGTGCAAATAATGGTGGCGGTGCAATTTTTAATGCCGCCGATATGACTATTACGAATAATAACCTAGTTGAAACAGTATTCAAAAATAATTCTACTACTCACAGCGCAGGTGGTGCGATTTACAATAAGGGAACATTATCTCTTACTGGTGATTATAGATTTGAAAATAATAGTGCATTAAATGTTTCCGGTGGTGCTATTTATAACGAGGGTGCAATGAGCCTTGCTGGAACTTATGATTTTGTTGGCAATAGCGCAAAGACTGCAGGTGGTGCAATTGCAAATAACAGTGGTAACCTTACAATCAATGGCACAAGGACAAACTCTTCAAGTATTGCTTCTGTTCTTTTCCATGATAATAGTACTTCTTCAATGGGTGGTGCTATACATATAATCGGAAAATCAGATAATATTGCATTTTTGAATGTGAATTCTGCCGATTTTATAAATAATTCTACTTTTGAAAAAGGTGGAGCTATTTTTATTGATGATTATGCCAATTTTAATATCTATGATTCTCATTTTGTAGGTAATAGTGTTAATTATTCAAGTGATAATCCAGATGCTAGAACTCATGGTTGGGGTGGTGCAATTGGTCTTGCCTCTACCAATTCTGATGATGTTCGAGGATTTATTAAAGATTCAGTATTCTTAAATAACTATTCATCTGATTCAGGCGGAGCAATTCCTTCTGGTACAGTTTTGACTATTGTAAATTCTGTATTCCAAGGCAATTCTGCTAAATGTTCAGGAGGAGCGGTATCTTATGATCCTAAAAATGAACCTAAAGACAAAGCTTTTAAATTGATTGCAAATGGTGGCGACACTATATTTGCAGGAAACTCTGTAACTGGAGGAGGAAGCACTGGAGTAACGGCTTCTCAAGAGGGTTTGTACTTCGGTAACTCTATTGTTGGTAGTGATGGAAAAGCTATTACCGGTGATGATGGTAATGATAGTAATATCTATTTCAATGCCGGAAATTCAGGTAGGATTATATTCAATGATATTGTTGATGCTTCCGGTACTTCTTATGATGATTTATATGAAAAAAGAAGTGGTTCAAAACCAAAAGTAAATAACAATAATATTCAATTGAATAAATCAGATATTTATTACAGTGAAATGAAAAATGAAACATCTAGCTCTAGCAATTCTGGATATAGAGCACCTGATGATGGAACAATTATTTTCAACAACACTGTAAAAGGTGCAAATTTAGTTCTACATAACGGAACTCTTGCTTTTGGACAAAAAATTACAGATACAAGAGATATCTTTAATGCAGATGGTAATGTTTTAGAAACAATTGATTATTCAAAAGGATATGTAATTCCTGAACATTATTTCGAAAATGTTAAAGATAATGTTTCAGATATTGATAATATTGCAAAAATTACTTTAAGAGGTGGAACGTTAGATTTATCTAACAATCATATTGAGACTGGTGATTTGTTCAATCCTGATAGTATCAATGTTATTGGTTCTGCAAATTTGAGATTTGATATGAATTTGAGTGCCGGAGATGGCGCTATTGATTATATTGATTCTGTAATTAAAGATGAAACTAATGGAAGCGGTTCTCTTGTTATTGATAAAATTTTGTTTAACAGTGATGTTGATTCTGGTACGGGATTAGGAGCGGAGAAAAAATTCCAATTTGTTAGAGAAAATCTGTTAGGTGAAAATCAAATAACATTAGCAGATGATTTGAAAACTGTTATTACAAGTAAAGCCGGTTATTCTTTGGATTTGGTTAAAACAAATACATCAAGTACCGCAAGTGATTCTATCAAGGTTACAAAAATTGCTTCTGCAGGTGGTTTGCCTGTAGCTGTTTCAATCGGTCAAGATGTGCAATTCTCAGGTGAAAAAACTTATGTTTATAATGCAACAGAAGATGAAAAAATTAGCACTTGGACTGGTGGTTATAAGGTTTTAATTGATGGAAAAATTGAAGATAAGTCCACTTCTAATGTTTTGCAAGGTGAACTTTTACAAATCAATGGTAATGCTAAAAATGTAATTGCAACAGATACAAGTGTTGTTGGTATTGCAGTTGGAACAATTGTAAATTCAGAAGGCACTAAGTATCAAAAACTTATTGTAAATGATGTTTATGGTACAGATGCAGACGGAAATATTCAAGGTTGGAAAGGTTTCAACTCTGCAATTATGAATGATGGTGGAGTTGTTTCATTGAATAATTCTGTATTTAGTAATAACGCATCATCAGATGGTTCTTATACTGATATTGATAATGTGAGACATAATAAATCTGCCAATGGTGGCGCTATTCTAAATAATTCTGGTAAAATTAATGTTAAAAATACAAGTTTCTATAATAATAGCGCTACAAATGGAAAAGGTGGAGCGATTTATAATGCCGGAACTGCAGAAATTTCTGCTACTGATGGTAATACTGTTGAATTTACAGGCAATACTGCATCTGAGGGTAATGATATCTATAATGTAGGGAAATTAAACCTTATTGCTACAGATAAAAGTTCTATTATTTTCAATGGTGGAATTTCAGGTGACGCAAGTTTATCGGGGAGTATTTCTATCGGTACGTCTGATAGTTTAGGAACAGTAATTTTTAACAACACTGTCGCAAATCAAAATATTTCATTAAATACCGGTACTTTAAAAATTGGCGCAATTGCTGATAACAAAGCATTTAATAATGTTAATTTGGCATTGAATGGCGGAACATTAGATCTTCAAAATGGTCAAATTGATACAATTGATATTGATAAATTAACTATTGGTAGTGGAAATCCTCAATTGTTGTTAGATGTGAATTTGGATTCTGATAAGTCAGATAATCTTTCAGTTTCTTCTTCTGTTACAAATAATGGAACATTGTACATTGGACCGATAAAAATTCTTCAATCAATGACTGGTAACAAAACAAAATCCGAAGTTAAATTTATAAATACAGATAAAGATGTTATTACTGCTGCAATTGAAGATGTAAATAGTTTTATTACAGTAAATGGTATTACTTATGCAATTAGTTTGAAAGATAATAACACATTATTGATTGAACAAGCCGGAAAATCCGGAGGTTTTGCGTATGAAGTAATTAACACTGCAATTGCTTCTAGAACATACGACGTTACAGAAAATGAAAATGTTGAAACTTGGATTGGTGGAGATAGTAATCTTGCCGGCATGAGATTTCAAATCGTAGGTAATGGCAAATCAATTTATACTGAAAATGGACTTGTTGGTATCAAAGTTGGAACTTTTGAGGGTAATGCTCAACAGTTAGATATCAATAATATTTTATCTTACAAAGGTTTTAATAGTGCAGTAATTAATGATGGCGGTAAAGTTATTGTTAATGGTACAACTTTTGAAAACAATTCTGCGTCAGAAATCCTTGCTTCTGACGGAAGTATTTTAAAGTCTGGTGATGGTGGTGCTATTCAAAATATTTCCGGCAATGTTGAAATTAACGGTGGTTCAAGTTTCAAACATAACAGTGCAACAAATGGAAAAGGTGGAGCTATTTATAAT
>JBNMKP010000027.1:0-11220 GCA_050874405.1 bacterium | reverse complement strand
GCCCTTATTGCGTCTATAAATCTTTTAAATTTATTAAGTAATATTACAAAAGATTTAAACAATATAGCAATTTTATATACAGAAAATACTTTATATATATGTAAACACGAGGATGTGCTTATTGAGGAATCACAAAAGACTTAAGCACACACTTCACACTTCACTATTACGAGGAATGGTACAAAATTTACATTCCAAGAGCCTTTTCTTTTAAAGGCTCTTTTTTTTGCTAAAAAAATTGGAATAAATTATTTTGCCCTTTTCCATACAGAATCTGATATTTTCCAACTATTGTCTTTTACATATTGCAAACACCAATACCCATTACCTGTTTCACAATTTGCCTTAACCTCATCTTTTGTTCTATCAGAACCCGCAGGAACTAAACCTTTATCAGAGTCATAAACCAAGATATAAATATCTTTTCCAATAATATTAGGTTTTCTATCTCCATTTACATCAAAATAAAATTGAATAGTATTACTTGTTGCATCAACACCAAACAAGTTTCTGGTTGAACCAGCACCAGAAGCATCTATATCAAAATAAGCACCTTTTGCCGTTCTAAAGGTTAAAGACACTCCAACATAACCTATCAAACCATCAGATTCTCCGACTTTAGTTTCATAAGTTGGAGTAGAACCTTTTAATGTTTTCACAACTCCATATTTATGCCAACAACCGCCTGAGGAATAACAAACTTGTTCAAATTTCATGTATGGAGCTAAAAATGTTTCAAACCAAGTTTTATTACTTGATAGATTTACTCCTAAATTATTAATTGCACCTATATCGTCATTTTCAGCCATTTTCATTGCTTGAGCAATACTTGAATAATTTTCTCGGATTTGAGATTCAATTTGTTGTTTTTGAACTTTTGAAATCAAAGTTGGAATAGTCATCGCTGCGACAATACCAATGATACCGAGAGTGATTAAAACTTCTGCAGGGTAAATGCAAATGTCTTATTATGGAACAAAGAAATAAGGGAATAAGGAAATATGTTCTTTACATCTTTATTGTCTTTTTTGTCATTTGCACTATTATTTATTTCTATTGGATTGCAAGGTAATATTTCACCCTCGCCATTTTTAAAGGGAGAGGGCTGGGGTGAGGGTTCTCCAATATTTGAGATTACACTTTTGTGTTTTAAGTAAAATTTTTCACATTCACTTCTCATTTTATTCATAATACTATTCTACCTTTTCATATACTTTGTGTCTAATAAAGAAAGTATAGTATATCGCACAAATATTGTCAATAATATATGATTAGAAAATGAATAAAGAAGATTTCCTAAAATTAGGATATAAAATTAAATATCTCAGGAGCAAAAAAGGTCTTTCTCAACTTGATTTATCCTTAAAAACAGGCCTAACCACACGTACAATCAGCAGAATTGAGTGCGGAACAATAGACCCCAAATATTCAACTCTTGTTAGAATATCAGAGGCTCTTGACTCTAAATTAATAGATTTGCTAAGTTTCAGCTTATAAAAAAAAACTATTTTTTAACGGTTAATAATATTTCAGCTAATTTACCCGAACGTGGATTCTTAAAACGGATTTCCTTACATTTAGGTTCTACCGGCTTGAATTCATCTTTTTGATAACCATATAAAAACTTCATAAATTCTTTGCTATACATATTTACACACCTATCCGATTTAAAACTTCACACATATATAATAAAACATAAACAGGGGAAATATTGCCAATTATAAACAAATTGTTACAAAGTTAGTAGTTTTAAATACTACCCACATTGATAAGCAATTAAGCTAATGTTTTAAAACCTCCTAAAAGTACATAATTTGGTATAAGTTTGTTTTTTAAATAAAACTTTTGTTTATTTTAAACAAAACTCACACAAACAAGGAGGTAAAAATGTCAATTAAAAAACTAACTGTGGCAGCTGCGATTGCTGTTGGAATAGCAACGTGTTCCTTGACTTCTGCAATGGCAGCTTGCCCATGCAACACCAAAGCTCCAGAAGAAGCATTGCCTGTTGTAACAGGTCCAGCTTGTCCGGTTGAAAACCAACAGGCGACTTGTCCAAAATGTAAAAAAGCAATTCCTGATTGTGGTTGCAAGAAAAAAGAACCTTGTCCAATCAAGAAACAAGAGCCATGCCCAGAAAAGAAAAAACCGGATTGTGGCTGTCCAGATGAAATAAGCTGCGACAAACCGGCTGTTCCATCAACAGCATTATGTCCACAAACAGGTAAACCGGACAAAGCAGAAATGAAACAAGTTTACGGTTACCCACAAGCTATTTACGGAACAAATAACTATGTCGGCGAACCTGCGAACTCAGTATTTTCTACAGAAAAAGCATTAAAAGGTTGTCCATCAAGCAGAATGTCTTCCAATATTTCAGGTGCAACAGTAGCAACTGACGGGCAAATGACAGGCGCTGCAACTCAAATGCCATGTTTGAATGAATGCCCTAACAAATATAACGGTATTACAATCGACAGAAATGAAAGAAAAATGGACGGAAATTCTTGTCCTATAGATATTCAATCTGCCAATTCAATAAATGCGGTTAAGAAAACACTTATTCCTTACGAAATTTCACAACAAATTCAAAATATTACAGGTGGAGCAGCAAACTTAGGCGGTTGCCAATTCCCAGACGTACCAAACGGATACTGGGCCGCATGTGATATTGATAAACTTGCAATAAATGATGTTGTTGTAGGTTACCCAGACGGATATTTTAAACCAAACAAAAATATTTCTCGTGCAGAATTTGCAACAATGTTAGTTAAAGGTTTCAACTTAAATTGTGATATGCCTAACCAAGCATTATTCAAAGATGTTCCTAACCACAACTGGGCTAATGCTGCAATTGCAAAAGCTGTTGGTGAAGACTTGTTAAAAGGTTACCCAAACAAAACTTTCAGACCGCAAGCACCGGTAACTCGTGTTGAAGCCTTAACATCAATCGCAAAAGGTATGACATGTGATATCGACAGATGCAAAGCTGATGAAATTTTAAGCAGATATGCAGACGGTAATAAAGTTCCTGAATGGGCAAGAATTCCGGTTGCTAAATCACTTGACAGTGGTGCGTTGAAAGATTCACCTAACCCAAATATGATTATGCCAAACAAAGATGCTTCTCGTGCTGATATTGCATCTATGATGCAAACTGTTCGTGTAGCATTAGGATATGACACAAATCCTAAAACAGCAACTTCAATTTGTCCTGCGTGTCCGGTAGATAAAAATGCGTTGATTGAACACGAAGAAATCGTAAAAATTCCTACATTGAAATTATCAATGATAGACCAATTGACAGCTAAATCTTCACACGTTGGACAATACTTCAGAGCTAACACTCTTGAAGACATCACAATCAATGGTGTAACTTATCCTTGCGGTTCAACCGTTACAGGTCAAGTCGTAGAAGTTATAAGACCATCAGGCTGTGAAAAAGGTGCTTTAAAACTTGCATTTACAGAAATTAAAAACGGTGATTGCAAAACTAAATTACCTAAACAAATTCTTCAAGCACAAATTAACAAATCAAAAAATGTTAACCCTGTTGCAAGATTTGTTGAAATGCCATTCACTTGGGCAGGTTCACTTGTCGGTGTTGTTGGTAGAACTGCAGGCGGTATCTTAACAACAGTTGGTAACGCTGCAGAAAACGTAACAAATGATGCAGGCTATATGTTAGGTCATGCATTCCAAGGTCAATTCGGTGCCGCTGCTCGTAGTTTAGGCGATGGCTTATTCGAAACAGTTAAAGCTCCGGTTGACGTAACAAGAACAGCTTTATCCGGCACAATGGGCTTGTTCCAAACAACAGGTGATGAATTTGCTTACCTTGTTGATCCTCGTGGATACAAAATATCCGCAGTTAATCCTATGGAACACGTTACTATCGCTTTTGGTTGTAATGAATAAATAATGAATTCCTTTTTACAACACAAAAGTCCATAGTTTAATTCATCACCAAAGAACGGACCTTGAGAGAAATCTCAAGGTCCGTTTCTTATTTATTAAATTATAAAACAACTTATCGCAAATATCTAAAGTATAGATAGAATGAACTCAATACTAATGATATAAACGTAATTAAAGCACCATATTTCATAAAGCGTAAGAATGAAATTTTATGCCCGTGAGATGCTGAAGTTTCACTAACTAAAACATTTGCAGCAGCACCAATAATTGTTAAATTACCACCCAAACAAGCACCTAAAGACAATGCCCACCAAAGAGCATGAGTTGCACCAGTCATTGCATTTGGATTTGCAGGGTTTATAAGTTCTGAAATTAACGGAGCCATAGTTGCCGTATATGGAATATTATCAATAATACCAGACAATATTCCAGAAGCCCAAAGAATAATCATTGTCGCTAACTCAAGACTACCATGAGTCAACACAATCAATTGATCAGCCAAGAATTTAATTCCGCCATTTGCTTCAAATCCTCCAATGATAATAAACAAACCAATGAAGAAAAAGATTGTAAGCCATTCAACATCACGGTAAATTTCTTTAGGTTTTTCAAATAATAACAAGAATGAAGCACCAGAAACCGCAAACACATAAGCTGAAATATGAGTAATATCGTGAGTTACGAAACCTAAAATAACTAAACCTAATGTAACAACAGATCTAACCATCAAGTTTTTATTCGTAATTGTTTTTGAATTATCAAGATTTGCAACATGTTCCATTTTTTCAGGTGTTGCCTTCAAACCTTTTCTAAACAAGAAAATCAAAACGCCAATTGCAACCATAAAAATTAAAAATACAATCGGAGTAAGTTCTTGAACAAAATTCATAAAGCTCAAGCCTGCTCTTGTACCAATAATAATATTTGGAGGATCACCAATCAATGTTGCCGTACCACCGATATTAGAAGCTAAAACTTCTGTTATCAAAAATGGAACAGGATCAGTTTCAAATTCTTTTGCAATAACAAAAGTTATAGGCATCATCAAAACAACCGTTGTAACGTTATCTAAAAATGCAGATGCGATAGCAGTAAATGCTGCAAGAGCAAATAAAACAGTTTTCGGGTGCCCTTTAGTAAGTTTCAACAAATTAATCGCTAACCACTTGAATACACCACTGCGACTTGCAATATTCACAATAATCATCATACCGATAAGTAAAAATATTACTTCAAAGTCAACGTATTCAAAAACCCCTTTTACATTGTGTTCCAAATTTAATGAAAGAGGAATTAATCCCAGTAACATTGTTAAAGAAGCCCCTACCAATGCAACTACGGATTTTTGGATTTTTTCACTTGCAATGAAAATGTAAGCAATTAAAAGAATCGCTCCGGAAATAATCATTCCATGTGAGTGAATAAATTCTAACATTTCGTATTTTTCTCCTTTATATTTTTATTTACAACCAAATTTTATTTTATATTTTGTGTCTTACAAGAGCATAAACATCATTAAAGACAACTAGCACCATAAAGATTATCAAAAGGAGAAAGAAGAATGAACTTACTTTATTTAAAGTTTCTTCATCAATCGGTTTTCCTCTTAATTTTTCAATCAACAAGAACATAAAGTGTCCACCGTCAAGTGCCGGAATTGGTAAAAAGTTAACTAAAGCCAAATCCATTGATATCATTGCAGTTAACAATAATCCGGAGAAAAATCCATTGTTAGAAATAACATCTCCACCAATTTTTGTAATTACAACAATACCGTGTAAATCTTTCATTGGGATTTTACCGGTAAACAATTGCCACAAACCATAAACTAAAACATAAGTTTGCTCCCACAAATATCTAAAGCTACCAGTAATTGCCGCTCCAACACCTTTAGTCGGAGTTGTAACTTGACGAGCTTCCAATGAAACACCAATCAAACCTTTTTCGTTTGGATAGAAAGTTTTTAGTTGAACTTTTTTACCCTTACGTAAAACGGTAACATCTAATGGTCTTAAATTATCTGAAATCGCATAAGCAACATCTTTCAAGGTTGTTGTACCATCAGCAACATAAGTTGTTTTACCTTTTAGAGAATCTCTAAGTTTTGTTTGTTTTTCAGTTAATGAATTTTGAGAATCTCTATATAATTTATAACCTCTAAGGAAATCATCATCAATCTTTAATTGAGGTTCTGATTTAATATCCGGCAATGCAACAACAGTCAAATTTTTAATACTTTCATTTTCATTAAGTTTTGGATTAAGTTCTTTCAACTTGTCTAAATTTGCCTTAACGAAATCGTAATCAACTTTTCCATCATAAGGTTTACTATTTTGTGCAAACAAGGTCAATGCGTAACTTGATTTAATATCAGATCCATTGATATTAATAATTCTATCGCCTTTTTGCATTCCGCTCTTCCAAACAGATGCGTCTTTTTCTGCAACAATTTTATTTATATAAACTTGAAAATCAGAAGATGGAAGTTTTCCCCATACTAAAGATGTTACTAAGACAAGGAAAAATGCTGTAATGATATTTGCAATAACACCTGCAGAAATTACAGTCATACGCTGCCATACAGGACGATTTAAGAATCTGTCTTTAGAATCTTTTGGCAAATCAGCATCTTTTTCATCATCAGGGAAAGAAACATACCCACCTAGTAAAAAGGCATGAACTAAAACCTCAACATCTCCAACCTTTTTGCTCCATAAAGTTGGCCCGATAGGTAAACCAAAACCGAATTTAGAAACCTTTATTCCTAAAGCTCTTGCAGCCAAAAAATGTCCGGCTTCATGAACCAAAACCAAGAAACTAAGTAGCAAAATCATTATTATTATTGACATATATTTCTCCCCGATAAAATAAGGAATAAGAGTGCAAATAAGTCACCCTTATTCCTCATAATTTTCTATTTAAACTGTTTTAAAAATCTTACATCATCATTAAAGAACAATCTGATATCATCAATTGCATATTTAAGCATAGAAAGTCTTTCAACACCCATACCAAAAGCAAATCCTGAATATACTTCGGGATCGATACCAACACCTCTCAATACGTTAGGGTCAACCATGCCTGCACCCAAGATTTCTAACCAACCGGTACCGGAACATGTACGACAACCTTTACCTTCACACATAATACATTGAACATCAATTTCAGCAGATGGTTCTGTAAATGGGAAGAAGCTACTTCTAAATCTTGTTGGACGACTTTCACCAAAATACAATCTGATAAATTCGTTCAAAACACCTTTCAAATCGCCGAATGTAATATTTTTATCGACATACAAACCTTCAATTTGGTGGAAGAAATTATTTTTTCTTGAATTGATATTTTCATTTCTATAAACTCTACCAGGAGCAATAATTCTAATAGGAGGATTTTTACCTTCCATTGCGTGAATTTGAGCACCTGAAGTTTGGCTTCTCAATACAACATCTTTAGCAATATTTGTATAGAATGTATCTTGCATATCACGAGCAGGGTGATCTTTTGGAACATTCAACATATCAAAGTTATAATATTCAGTTTCAACTTCCGGAGCAAATTCATCAGGAACAACTGAAAAACCTAAACTTTGGAAAATTGAACAAATTTCATTTGTAGTTGAAGTTAATGGGTGAACATGACCTCTTGGAATGAACTGTCCAGGTAAGGTTACATCAATTCTTTCTTTTTGAAGTTTTTCATTCAATTCTTTTTCATAGAAAAGTTTGAATTTTTCAGAAATTGAAGATTCTAACTTTTGAGTAATTTCATTAGCTAAAGAACCTACAATTTTTTTATCTTCAACAGAAAGATCTTTTAAACCCTTTTTAATTTCGTTGAATTCACCTTTTCTACTCAAATATTTAAATTTTATATCTTCTAAATCTTTAACGGTGCTTGCTTTTTCAATATCGGCAACAGCATCAGAATAAATTTTTTCTAATTGTTCTTTCATCTTGTCCCCTTTATATATTTATAATTTCATTAAATTTCTTTTCGTAATCAATTGATGACTTTGGTCCATGTCCTGGGTGAACTACAACATCTCCAGATAGGCTGAACAAAACATCTTTTACACTTCTTTTTATTGTTTCAAAACTTCCTCCGAGGAAATCCGTTCTTCCCACACTACGGAAAAACAATGTATCTCCAGAGAACAAATCTTTATCTCCAACCAAATAACACATTCCACCTTGAGTATGCCCTGGGGTAGAAATTGCTTTTATTTTAGTTTTTCCAATAAAAAATTCATCGCCATCTTTGACAAAGTGAGTAATTTTTGCAAATTTTGGAGCTTCTTTACCTGAAAAATATCGAATCATTTCTGGAGCAGCTTCAACTTGTTCTTCATCTTCCTTTGCCATATACGTATCGACATTGAAAATTGATTGAAACTTTTCTATGCCTAAAATATGGTCAAAGTGTCCATGTGTAAGTAAAATATACTTTAATTTCACACCAGACTGTTTTACAGCATCAATAAATTCCGCATTCGAATCAGAACAATCGATAAGAACAGCTTCTTTTGATTCAATATCAGTTACTAAATAGTTATTAGCATCTACAGGTCCTTCAACAAAAACTTTTATATCAATCATTATTTGCCTCGAACCAATTCAAATATACTTTTACACATTGAAAATAATTGTTCTGCATCTTTTAAAGCAATCATATTCGGGCCATCGCAAAGTGCTTTATCCGGTTCTGGGTGAACTTCAAAGAATAAAGAATTTGCACCAACAGCCATTGCCGCTTTTGCAAGATATGGAACAAATCTTCTATCACCACCAGAACTTGCACCATTTGCCCCAGGAAGTTGGACACTATGAGTAGCATCAAACACAACAGGGTAACCAAATGTTTGCATTATTGGAATTCCTCTAAAATCAACAACCAAATTGTTATATCCGAAAGAAGTTCCCCTATCTGTAACCAAAATATTAGAGTTACCGGAATCTTCAACCTTTT
Source organism: bacterium (assembly GCA_050874405.1). Lineage (GTDB taxonomy): Bacteria > Cyanobacteriota > Vampirovibrionia > Gastranaerophilales > Gastranaerophilaceae > Zag111. The sequence continues at coordinate 2,337 of JBNMKP010000027.1, read as the reverse complement.
TAATCAATGTTTTCATTTGATCAGGAGCTAAAAACTGACCTTTTTTAATATTAATAATTTTACCAGTTTTTGCAGCTGCAACAAGCAAATCAGTTTGACGACATAAAAATGCAGGTATTTGCAAAATATCAGCAACTTCAGCAACCTTTTCTGCTTGTTCAGGAGTATGAATATCTGTAACTATCGGCAAATCGTATTTTTCTTTGACTTTAGCCAACATTTCCAAACCTTTTTTAAGCCCCGGGCCTCTAAAAGAAGTTATAGAAGAACGGTTAGCCTTATCAAAAGAAGATTTGAATACATAATTTATACCCAATTTCTTTGTAATTTCTTTTAAACCTGCAGCGGTTTCATCTAAAATTTCTTGGCTTTCAATAGCGCAAGGACCGGCTAAGATAGTTAACTTATCCCCACCGATTTCAAAATCCCTTAATTTAATTCTCTTAATATTTTCCATCATACCCAAATTATATGAAAAATATAGCAAAATTACAAGTAAAATGTATCTAATACTTATTCCACAATTACACGAGCAGGAAAATTACTTTTTAACAAGTTATTAGCTGCTTGTTGAGCTTTTTCTCGTGAAGTATATGAACCAACTTGCAAAGTATAATATCCACCAAGATTTTTAACAACAGGAGACACACCCAATCCGGCATCTTGAATAATTGATTTTGCAACTTCTGCTTGTTTTTCTGTGGCATAATAACCAACAACAACTTTTGCATTAACAATTTGAGCAGGAGTCGGAGCTGACTGAGTATGATTAACCGGAGCTGATGGTTGATTAACTACAGGTTGAGCATGTTGTTGAGTTTGAGTATTTTTTGTTGGTTGTTGCTCAGTCGTTTTTTGTTCATTCTTTTGGGCTTTCAACATATCAGTCATTTCTGCTTCCATTTGACCAACAGTTTTTTTCTTGTGATTTGGAAGTACGACTTTCTCATCTAACTCTGGAGAAAACATATCTTCATCACCAACTTTTTTCCCTGAATCCTCATCTTGAAGTTTTTTCAACCTGTCGTCAATTACAGAACCGGAATTATCATCAATAGTATCATCATCTGTAGTTGCAGAAACTTCAGTATCATCAGAAATTCCAACATCAACATTTGGAGATAAAATTTTCGCAAAACCAAGAATAATTAAAAGTCCAATAATAAATACTGACACAAAAACAGTCATGTCTTTATTTGGTCCTTTTTTAACTTTCTTTTTGTAATCACTGTAACTAAAGTGAGCGGTATTATCATATTTATCAGTTTCTTTTAACATTAAACACCTCTTACTTTCGTGCTTGCCAAAACAATATCATCAATTTCTTCACTGTAATTTTTCATAACTTCAAGTGCAAAATCCTTGACATCATCAATTCCTAAATCACTTTTTAAACCGGAAACAGGAATTGGTGCGCCATCTGATAAAATATTTACACCGGTATGAATTAAAACAGAAGTTAAAGACTTGGTTGCAATAGATACAGACATTTTTTTGTCATTTACAAATAAGTCATCACCACTTCTTCTAACAAAGAAACCTCGTTTTTCCAAAGCTTCTTTTAGACAACTAATCAATAAACGTTGCCTAAATACACCTTCAACCAAACCTATATTAAATTGTTCAGTAATAAAACTAAGCATATATTTACTATAAATTGGCTCATTGTTTATAACGTCTTCAATATCAACCATTTCGGTCAATTTAACTTCACATTCTCCACAAAATGCAACAATAGCATCTCCTTGAATTTTGAAATTTTTATAAATCCAATGTGGCGCAAGTTGTGAACCGATATATTTAATTTCTTTGTCTATGAATAAAGTTTTCATTTTTATATTATCCAAACAGTAGTTTTATATAATGAGTATCATGATTTGCTTCAAGAGCATGCCTCAATCTGGTGCATGACTCACATATCCCGCAATGCTTTGCACTATCTTGATAGCAACTTTGAGTTAATTCAAGAGGTATCTTATATTGCAATGCTAACATGACTATATCATTTTTAACATAATTTATCAAGGGTGCAACTACTTTTGGCTTCTTTTGTGTAGAAAATTCAAACTCTTTATTTAACGAATCTATAAAATCTTGAGTATTGTCAGGAAAAGTTTGTCCCTCTTCTTTATTTGCACCTATTAAAATATAATCATAATCTTGAGAATCAGCAAAAGAAGCTGCAATATTTAAAAATAAACCATTTCGATTAGGAACCCAAACCGATTTTGCAGAATTTTCGGGATTATCAAGTGCTTCGCCTGTTGGGACATTTTGTTCTGATACTAAAGAAGTATTAGTTATTTGTTTTAACCAGTCCAATTTTATTACTTTGTG
>JBNMKP010000026.1:0-11283 GCA_050874405.1 bacterium | reverse complement strand
GGATAAAATTCTTATAAAATCACATATTCATAAATTAGAAAAACATTTTCCAAATAATCCTGAGTTGGAAAAAATAAAAGAAAAATTTGCTAAGATTATAAATGGCAAGTAAATGATTTCCGTTGTTTTGTGGGAGAGAATGTCGACTCTGCCGAGAAAAAGGTGACTAAATGTCACGTTTTTCGAGAGGTTGAATCCCTAGGGGTGAAATTCCCAATAAAAAACACTCCCTTAAGGAGTGTATGGCGGCGGTAAGGGGAATTGAACCCCTGTTTAGAGAATGAGAATCTCTCGTCCTAACCACTAGACGATACCGCTTTGGTAGTTTTATCTTATCACTAAATAAGTTTTTTACAAGATTTATTTGTTTTTCTTTTCTATTTTTATTTCATAACCGAGGAGGTCGGCTATTGTTTCCATTTCATCATAATTGAGAGAACTTAAAAATATTTTGTTTTGCAAACTCCGTTGGGTGTAGGTTTTACCCGTTTTTTGCGTAAGCATATCTGCTAATTTTTGAACTGTTAGCGCTTCTTTCATTATAAGAATTTTAAGTTCGTTTTTTGATGACATTATTCCCTCATATTTGAAATAATTATACGTTTATTGAGTAAATGTTGACAAATATGAGATATTTACCTAAAATAAATCTTAAATATGGGATAATTATTTGTTATTTCTATTTTAATATTAAGGAATGGAGCTTGAAAATATGGAGATGAGGACGAAATTCGCATTTACATTGGCGGAAGTATTAATCACTTTGGGCATAATAGGTATTGTTGCGGCAATGACTATACCAACATTGATTACAAATTATAAGGTGAAAGTCTTAGAGTCAAAGTTTAAAAAAGCTGATGCAGTTTTGCAGCAGGCTCTGTTGAAAACTGCGAATGAGCTTGGTTATGATTCTCTGAACGGATTAGTTACTTCTGCTTCTGATACTGAATTTAATAGAATTCTTCCTACTCTTAATGAAGCTTGGGAAAATCAATTTGATGGAATAACAAGAATAACAAATGGTCTGTCGTATTTTTGTGCTAAAGGAGTTAAAGTAAATAATATATTTGGAAGTCAATTGGGTGCAACTAGTTTTTCATATTATTTCCCTGTGTTCAATGATCCTAGAGCCTTTATTACAAAGGACGGAATGATGTTTACTTATTTTGGAGTTGCTGGTGGACATGGAATACAGTATTTTAAATTGATATTTGATACAAATGGTCCTTATGCTGGTCCAAATCGCTTAGGACATGATATTTTTACATATAATACTTATGAATATAGTTATAATTCCCTTTGTGACCCAACATTGGTTCATTCTGAAAATCAAAAAGGGTGTTATTACTATGCTCATAGAGGTCTAAATCCTAGTGGAAAATCGAGTTCATATTGGGATATTTTATACAAGCCTTATAGTTATTGGCAAAAGGGTAAGTAATTGTTATTATATTTATCATTTTGTTTCATATATAATTAACTTAAGAGGTTAATTATGAATCAAGAAGAATCTAAAAATAAAATTTATAAATTATCAGAAGAGTATGACAACGGAAATTGTTCTTTAGAACTTGAAAATGAATTAAAAGAGTTATTAGTACCTTTCAAAAAAGGTTCTATCGGGCTTGCTCAGATAAATCCTATTGCAGGAGATATTGAATATAATGCACAAAAAGTTGTGAAATACATCAAACATTCGCAAAATATTGGGTTAGATGTTGTTGTGTTTCCAGAACTTACTCTTATGGGGTATCCGATTGAAGATACAATTGATAGACACCCAGTTATTGTTGAAGAAAATGTTAAATGGTTAAAAGAAGTTGCAAAGATTACAAAAGAAACGGCAGCTATTGTTGGTTTTGTTGAACCTCGAAAATATGACCATTTGACAGGAAAAAAATATTATAATTCTGTTGCAGTATTGCAAAATGGTAAAATTCAAGGAATTATAAGAAAATCTCTACTTCCGACATATTCAGAATTCAATGATTACAGATATATTGAGCCATCTCCGGTTGTTGGAAATCAGCCAAGTGATACTTTAGGTCATTTTGATGAAGATATGGTTCAGGATTGTGAAAAAACAAATTTAATTAATTCTCAAAAATATGGAATTTCTATCTGTGAGGATTGTTGGAATAATAAAGAATTCTTCAATGATACAACTTTGTATTCAATTGATCCGATAGATGAGTTGTCAAAAGAAAAACCAGATGTATTTATAAACTGTTCCGCTTCTCCAACAAGAGCAAAGAAAGAGCAATTGAAACATAATATGTTGTCTTTTGTTGCTGAAAAATATTCAACTCCAATTGTGTATGTAAATCAAGTTGGAGCAATTGATAACAGTTCTTTTGATGGTTCTAGCAGGGTTTTTGATAAAAACGGAAAACTTTTAGCAAGGGCAAAATCATTTAAAGAACAGTTTTTAATCGTAAATCCTCATTTAGGTTTGGGTAAAATTTATCCATTAACAAAAGGGTTAGAAAAAACTTTAACAGAAGCAAAAGTTTATACATTAGAATATGAGCCTGATTTGGAAAGAACTTATAAAACTATTGTTCAAGGAATTAAAGACTATTTTAAGAAAACAGGTTTTAAACGAGCAGTTTTGGGGCTTTCTGGAGGGTTAGATTCTACGGTTTGTGCTGTGTTACTTGCTGATGCACTGGGGAAAGAAAATGTTTTTGGTATAAGTATGCCATCTAAAATTACAAGTAGTGAAAGTAAATCTGATGCTGAAAAACTAGCCAATAATTTGGGTATAAATTTTACCGAAGCTTCTATAAAAGATATGGTTGAAACTACCAATAACTGTTTAACAAAATTGTTTGCAACTGTTGAAAATAGTTGGGATTGCAGATATAAACAATCTTTTACGATGGATAATATTCAAGCTCGTTCAAGAGCAATGTTTTTGTGGGGAATAAGTAATGAGTTTGCTTCTTGTCTTCCAATTGCAACGTCAGATAAGTCTGAACTTTATATGGGTTATGCCACAATAAATGGTGATATGTCCGGTGGTTTTGCACCAATTGCTGATGTTCCGAAAACAAAATTATTTGCGCTTGCAAGATGGTTGAATGCAGATAGAGAAGTTAAAAATGCAATTCCAGAAGCTATTATTCTAAAAAAACCTGGGGCAGAACTTGCAATTGACCCCAAAACCGGTAAACCATTGATTGCGGAAGATGCTTTGATGCCTTATGAGTTTTTAGATGAAGTTATTTGGCGAATAGAAAATAAAAAAGAACATTATTATGATATGTTAGAATCAAAATTCTTGTATGAAACTAAAAATGAAGTTTCAAAAGAACAAAAAATTCAGTGGTTGGATAAATTCTATAGAAGAATGGCTACAGCATTATACAAATGGTCTATTCTTCCTCCATCTGTAATTGTTGATTCTCGTTCAATTAACAAATATGACTACAAACAACCAATTACTTCTTCAAGGATAAATTATAAGGGTTTATCTGAAAAAGTAATTGCGGAGAAAATTAAAACATTTAAATAGTTTTCTTGTAACAATATATTAAGAAAAGATTTTACCCTAAAATAGGGCAAAAGTGCCTTGGGGTGCTTGTTTAATATATATTTACACTTGAAGTGAAAAATTATTGATATAAATTCTGTATGATATGCTATGATATCGTTAAGAGGGAATTTAAGCTAAAGTATGATTAAGTTTAACATTTTGAAGTGGTTATATAAACGAGCACCAATGAATTTTTATTCATTTTTAGAAGATGCAACTGTTATTAAATCGATAAACAATACTTGTTTAGGGTATAAGTATGATAGAGTTTTTACAGATGAAGAAATTAATTCTGTTTGGGAAAATATAAAAAAACATAAACGATTTTCTACAATAATGATATTTTTATCGTTCATCGTTGTTTTGTATGGAATAATTTTTCCGAATTATAATTTTTTAAGTTCTGTTGAATGGTATTGTTCAATTCTTCCATTTTTAGTTATTTTATGGGTTATTTATAAATCAATTACTTTTATTACGACAAAATGTTTCGAAAAAAGTTTAAAAGCTAATTACGGCGAGTACGAGGCAACAATTTTCCCATTTTCAGAAAATATAAATGAAAAATACTATAATTTATTCAAGATAGAATTGTTAAAAGTTTTCTTATTTATTTTAATTATTTTGTTGTGTTTTGGAATGGGTTCTCCTTTCAAAATCGCTTCAAAATGTATTCAACAAAAAAAATATGATGATGCCGTTCGAATTACTACAATCGGGTCTAAAATATTCCCTATTGCGCCTGAGTGGTATTCATTGAGAGCTTATTCAAGATTCAAGTTAAAAGATTACGGTGGCGCTATTAGAGATTACGATAGAGCATATAAACTTGAGCCTGATGAATATAGCGTTATGAACTTTGATAATAAAATTTTTATAAAATATTATATCGGAGATTATAAAAGTGCATTGAAAGATTTTGATAAAGAAATCAAAAATGCAAAGAATGATGAGGATAGAGATTCATTCTATTGGGATAAAGCACAATTTTTATATAATATAAAAAATTACAAAGCTGCTTTAAAAATCTATGATTATTTGATTGAAAAGGCTGATAGTGATAGAGTTTTCTTGTTGAAAAACCGCTTATACTTTGAAAGAGCTCAAGTTTATGAACGCTTGGGACAAGATGATTTAGCACAACAAGATTATGCAGATGCCGATGATTTGAGCATTGAAGAATCTTTCAAAAATCCAATCCCGAAACCTGTTTTGTTATTTGATGGAATGTAATTTATTTCAAATCTTTTAAAATAACTTTGAGATTGTTTGAGTTGATATTTCCGCAAGCATAAACTCTGAATAGGGATTCAATATCTCCCGCATTGAGTTTTATTGGCGGAATCATGTCAATTTTATCTTGGTAGAAATCTTTTGATCGTTCTGCTCTGAAAATTATTTTGTATAAAAACGTGAATGGGATTTTCAAAATACGGATTTTCTTTTCAGCCGTTCTGTTGTGTCTTCCCCAGATATAAAGATGCGCAAATTGACTATCTATGTGATATTTGCCCTCAATAAATGTTGATAGATAATCACTTTGAGAATATATTTTTATGTTGTTTAATTCTGCATTATCAATGTTAAATGTACCTGTGATGTTTGCGGCAAGAACTTTTTTGTTTGAAAAATCAATATTTGTAATTTTTGATAGAGAGAATTTTATTTTTTCGAAATTTAACCATTTTAATTTCTTTGGTCGTTTTGATTTGCTTATGATAAATTCTGTAGAACCGAGTTTAGGCAAAAAACCATCATCAATTGCAAACATTGTACTTGCTTTGATGTCATTTAATTTGTTTTTCGTGATTAAATGAAGAGTCGCAAATGCTGAACCTTGTACTTGATTAGGAAGATTAAAAATATGTGCTGCGACTTCATTTGAATCAATGTCAGATGCAAAGAAATGAATGTCTGAAGAGTGTTCAAGCAAATTATATGTTCCTTTAGCACTCAAATTTCCCTTGGCATATTGTGTTTGTGGAATTACAAATTTTACATTGTTATTCTTTAATGCGCCTAAGATTTCAACATCTTTGAGGTCAAATTTTGTGTGCGATATCTCTCCGACTTTGATTTTCCCTCGTTCAACAGTAACATTGTAATTGTTTTCTTTTGAAAATTTTCTGTCTTTAATATTTTGACTTATAGTTGAATAATTACCTCTTTTTACAATAAATTTGTTCAAATATATTTCAATATTGTGGATTAAAAATCCTGATTTAAAATTGTTATCTGCATTGAGTTTGATGTTCATTGGAGAATCAAAAAATGTTCCATCAGATGTTAAATTTAAATCATTTTTATTTATATTTATAGATGTAGTTTTTAAATATAAAAAGTCTTTGTGGTGAATATCATTTAGAGTGAAATTCCCTAAAATAGCTTTTGTTGGGAAATCTATTTTTAAATCAGATGTAAAATTTCCACCTTGTATATAGCCTTTTATAAAAGATTGGAATATTTCAACCGGAGCTGGTGTTAAAGTCTTAATCGTTATGTATTGTGGAGCATAATGCCCTTTGACTTTTTCAAATAAACCAACACCTGTAAGAAGCTTTTGTTGTGTTGTTCCTAAAAAGGAATAATCATAATTTTTTAGATAAATTTTATCTCCATGTTTTTCTGTATATGCTGAAATTTGCCTTGTCTTATTTGTGCAATCTAAGTTTCCGTATTTGGAGGTTAGATTTGAGCCTTGAGGAATAGTTAAAATATATTTAATTTTTGGAATTCTATTTTGTGTTTTATATTTAACTTTTGCATTTGCTTTGCCTATTATTTCGACTTGTGGAAAATATTTTGTTGCAAATTTATTTGTTAAAGTAGATTCTACATTTCCACTTGCGATTAAATCTTTTGAAAATAAACCTGTCAAATGAAAATCTGTAAATACCTTTTCTCCTCCAAATAATCCGTTCGTTTTTGCATTAATTTCATTGTTATTGAAATCAAAAATTGTTTCCGGTAAATATATCGGAATATTGAATTTTGAAAAATTTGCAGCTAATTTTTTAGTTTTACATTTCCCTATTAATCCCTTATTTTTAAGGTTTAGTGCGATGTCCATAGTGCCGGAAAAGTTTGTAAAATTTTCAATAAAGTTTTTCTTCTTAGGATTTTTAATTTTGTAAAAATAAAGAAAACTTTCTTCCAGCTCTCTAACAGGTAAATTTGTTCCTTTTATTTGCAAGTCGTTTGTAGAACCTGAAAGATATAGGTTAGAATTTTCAAGTTGAGCGGAAAGATTGTCAAAAGCTATTTCTTTATAGTAGTTTATTGCTCCGGTTTTCCCAATAATGATAGGATTTTTAGTGTAGGGATTTGATACTGTTGCAATGAGGTGGCAATTTATTATCTCTCCAATTTTTTCCGCTTTTATATTTTTAACTTGGATATTTGAATTTTTATCTATTTTTACAAAGATTTTTTGAATATTAATTAACGGTAAATATTTTATATTAAATTCTGTTTTTTGAGTTTCATTTTTATTTTTTAGTAGAGGTGAAATCTTTTCATAATCCGCAAAGATTGATTTTATTTCAATTTCATTAGGCTTGATTGAAAATGATTTTGTTTTGTATTTAAAATTATCAAGATTTATAATTTCGCCATTTGATATGAGAAGTTTTCCAACTGACAAATTAAAAGACAAATTTGGATTTGTTTTAAACTTAAAATTATTTATTTTTATCGGAAGATTTGTTTTTTTTGATAAATATTTTTCGTAACTTTTTACCATTTTAGGACTATTCAAAATCGGCGGAAGAATAAATAAAACTGCAATGTAACTTCCGACAGCAATTGTTCCTATCGTTGAAAAAGTATATAAAAATATTTTTGATAATTTCATAAGATTTATTTTATCATATAAATAAAGAGCCGAAATTTAATTCGACTCTTTGATAATTTTTATTTTCGAATTGCTTGATTTTTTTCAAGTTGTTGTTCTTCTCGAAGTTTGACAAGCTCATCAACTGACAAATTCTCTTCTCCCTCAACCGGTTCCGGAATTGTATCAACAAATTCTTTTGCACTTTGAATTTCTGAATCCAGTGCTAACCATTTGAACGATTTAATCATTCGTAGAGGTTTTCTTGTATCCCCTCTTAGTACAATTTGGAATTTTGTAGCATTTTTATCTGTTTTTCCTTTTCCTAAGTGTGGAATTGCTTTCATTTCTTCTTCTGAAACGGATTCACAGAATAGCGAGAATGTCTTTGCCGCTACAATATTTAACCCTGGGGTATTTTTAACCAAATTAACAGGGTTGATATTTGAAAGAACTCCTAAACTATCTGAAACGGAGCCGGCTAATTTTCCTCGAACTTTGATATCTGCAGAGTTATCAAGCAATCCTGCTTTCCCAAAGATAAACATAGACATTACGTTTCCTTGACTTTTGATTGGCATTATATTTACGTAACCGTTAGAGAATGTAAGTTGTCCATATAGTTCGTTAAAGTGAGATGTATCAATTGTTGTGATGTTTGAAATTATTGAACCTACAGCAGAAGAGAAAAATGCATTCTCTCTAATGTTTTCAGACATTAAGAAGTTTTCAAATTTTCCGAAAGGTCCAAGTTGTCCATTTCTTACGGCGAATTTTGTTGAACCTTTTAGAGTTTTCATTTGTTCTTCCATAGTAGCTCCTCTTAGTGTTATATTACTAGAGAAGTTAAGTTTTCCTGATAATGTATCTTTCATATCCATAACATCAAGAAGAATTTTTTCAATATCAAAATTCCTGCCTTGAACTTTTGCTTTTAATTCTGTATTTGCAAGATTCATTGATATATTTCCTGTAACGTTTCCACCCATTGGATATGTGTTTAATCTATTAAGGTAGAAAATGTTGTTAAACAAAGAAATCCTACCGGTCGTGTTTTTTGCAATTATCTTACCTGATTTTATGTTGTTAAATCTGATTAAGCCGTTTTGAATTGTTATCCCACCATCTTGGGAAGTTGTTGTTTCTGTTTTAGGTAAAATTTTGATAGCTACTTCGGAGACTTTCATTAGCCTATCAACGTCAATACGTCTTGATGTTACTCTAACGTTTGAAATTATATTATTCAAAAGCAAGTTCCATGTAGAGTCTGCTTTTACTCCAAAATCCGAGCCGTTTGCATTGACATTATCAATATTGATATTTAGACCTTTGGAGTTTAAATTTGTGTCAATTCTTCGAATATTTGTTAGAATTTCCGGCATTGATAAGTTTTTAACCTCAAAACGACCGCTAATATGAGGTTGTTCCGGTTTCCCAAAGATAAAAGTATTTCCAGATAGTGAAAATCTTGAACGTTTGAAGAAACAAATAGAACCGTCCATTGTTTTATTAATTGTAATTTTGAAAATGTTTATAAATGGATCCGTTGTAATGTTGGAAATCATTGCTCTTAATTCAACAATTTCTTTTGCTCCAAATACGTTTGCCTGTAAATTAGGGCTGAATTTTGTTCCTAAATTTCTTGTGAAAAGTCCGGATTTACTTAATTTTATTGTATCTCCTTTCTTTTCAAGTAATAATTGTAAAAGGGTTTGTTTCCCTTTTAAATCATCAAATTTTACAGGTGAAATATAATTATTTGTATTTGCGAGTATTTGAGTTGTAAATTTGAAATCATCTCCCTTAGATACAAATTCTGATTTCATTGGTAAACGACCTTTAAAATCAAGATATGGAGTAACTTCTTTGCCAATTAAAGCAGCAATATCAGGTGTTGCAAGTTCTCCATTTGCTAAAAATTTTGATGTCGGATCAGAAAGATAATTCTTTAAATTCCCGTGGAATTTTATATGAGAATTTCTGTTAACTTGAATATCAGATGGTTTTACGTCAATTTTATCATCGTTAATTTCTACAACAAGTAAATCATCTTTTATTGTAGAATTTGTTTTAGGCAATGTTAGGTTGAAGTTTTTATTTGTAAGTTTTCCTTTCATTTCGCCAGCATAGTTTGCGATGCCGAAGTGAGAAGATTTATTTGAAACTACAAAATTCCCCGCCTTATCTCTAATAATTAGATTTTCTAAATCTGATTTTAAAATTGCCGCGATGTCTTTAATTTCTCCGGTAACTTTGGCATTTAGAGTTAATGCTCCTGATTGCAAGTCATAATCTTTTTTGATGTCACGAGGTGCAAATGCTAAATACAAACCTTTAAGTGGAATTTTATCTCCCTCAATATTAAAGTTTGCAATAGAATTTGCGTCAATTTTACCGGAAACTTTTAGAGGTCTGTTGTTTATTAATACACTTGTATTAGTAATTCTAAAAATATTGTTATCAAAGAATAAATTTGCATTCAGTTTGTTAAAAATTAAACCAATGTTCTTATCTTCAATATTTCCATCTCGGATAATTATTTTACCGTTTGAATTGATATCCGTGAAATCTGTTTTTAAATGTGCATTAGATAATAAATATCCGCTTGCTGTCATTCTGTCAATATCATTTTTTATGTGAATTGTATCTAGATATGCTTTTGCAATATTCAAAACGTTATTTAGATATACTTTTGGAGATTTTATTGTTAAATCAACAAAAGGACTTTTTCCATAATCAACACTACCGAATAGTTTGATATATTCTTTGTTTGTTACATAAAGGTTGGTATCAATTTCTGACATTGTTCCTTTAGCTTGAAGTTTGAAATATGATTCCGGTAATTGTAACCCTGACATTGTAACTGTTGTATTATCAATATTTAAAAATCCATAGCTTCTGATTTTGTTATCTTTTTTGTCTTTTCTTATTTTTAATTTAGAAGAAATATTTGATTTTAAGTCGTATGCTCTATATTCAGTTACAGGATTGATAAATGGAAAAGAGAAAATCGCTTCATCATCTTCATCTTGTTCTGTAGGTTTGAATTCCGGTAAGAATGTGTTTATATCTAAATCTGCCGTGATATTTGTTTTATCATCACTTAAAAATTGAGCATTTGTTTTTAATTTAGCGGTTTCTCCATTGTAGTAACCCAGTTTTAATTCGTCACCTTTTAGGGTAAGTTTATGTTTTGCTTTTGTATCGTCAATTACAGCTTTATAATTTTTTAATTTGAAATTCGGAACTGTTATAGAAAATTGTGAAGGGTCAATAGCTATATTGCTTTGAGTTTCGGTTTTTGGAGGCTCAATATTTAATCTTTTTTCTCTTCGTTGTTTATTGATTAAATCTTCATAAACCTTTGCAACCTTGTATTTTTCACCATTAACAATTTCAACATTTAATTTTGGAGAATCAACTTGAACAGATGATACTCTGACATTTTTCCATAGTAAATTAGGCAAGAATACTTTTCCTTTGAATTTATCTGCGTGGAATAGAGTTGAACCATCTGGAAGTGATACCGTTATATTGTGTGTTTTTACTCCGGCTTCAAGTATCGGTGTTGTGTAGAGTTTAAGTTCGTCATAATTAATACTTAGCCCTGTATTATCCTTTACTAATTTTTGGACATCTGCTTTATATTGATTCAGGTCAATTTTGTTTGGAACAATGAATAAGAATGCTAAATATAAGCACCCAATCAAAGTTGCAAAAGTTATTCCGGTAATTCTAAAAATATTTTTCATAAAACCCTCATTTGTTTTCTTTTCTATAATAGATTATAAGTTAAATACGAATAGATAATACAAAAAATAGTTATATATTAATATTTATTTACCCGAAAAAAAGAGCCTCTGAAAATTGAGGCTCGTTGGAATTAAGAATAGCTGGAAGTATGAAAAAGATT
>JBNMKP010000025.1:0-11453 GCA_050874405.1 bacterium | reverse complement strand
TACCAAACCAGACTTTAGCAAAGAAGTGTTTGACAAAGCAATCCAAAATTGTCGAGATAATTATTCTACAGTTGAACCATCACCGTGGGATAAATTTGACAAAACAGTTTTGAAAGGATTGCCGGAAGAATTTACAATTCAAGACAAAAAAGACAGCTTGAACAATATCACATATAACGATGTAATTGATTTATACAATGAAATATTCAAAAATGGACAAGGACAAGTTACAGTCTCTGGAGAATTCACAAAATATCCAGAGTTAAAGCAAACGATTTTCAATAATACAGCTTTATACAGTAAAGCTCAACCACGAGATATTTCCCTTGAAAAAACATACTCTCCTATTGAAAGAACAGAAGTTTTGACAGTTCCTCATTTGAAAAACCAAGCAGATATTGTTGAGGGTTTTAAATTTAAGCAAAACGGGAACATAAAAGATTCTGTATGCTTGTCTTTATTAAACCAAATTTTAGGAGGCTCACCATCTTCAAGATTGTTCTCTGACTTGAGAGAACAAAGACATTTGGCATATTCAGTATCTTCAAGTTATGATTTTGTCGGAGATACAGGTATTATGACTTTGACAATCGGCACAACAACCGAAAACCACGAAACCGGAGAAAAGACTTTTGATAACGTGAAAAAATCTATTGATGGTTTTAACGAAAATATCAAAAAAATCACAACAGAACCAGTGACAACCGAAGAATTAGATGCCGCTAAAAAAGCAATAAAGACATCAATACTTTCAGCTCTAGAAAAGAATGCTACTAAAACTTCCATTTTAGAACTAAATGCAAAAACGCCTTATGATGTTAATTTGATAAATCAAAAGCTAGAACTTATTGATAAAATTACACCAGAAGATTTGTTAAGAGCTGCAAAATATGTATTTAGTTCAAAACCAGTCTACTCAATCGCTGCAACCCAAGCAACTCTTGATGCAAATAAAGATTTTCTAGACAGTCTTAGTTAATTGCTGATTTAATTTGTTTTATGATATTTTTAACACCGTCAAATTTTGCCATTTTAGATGCGGCATTTTGAATGGATTCCATTTTGGTTTTATTTTGGACAAGTTCATTTATCATATCAAACAGCTTTTCGGGAGTTGTTTCTGAATTTTCAAGATACAAACCTGCACCGTTTTCAACCATATATTTTGCATTTTTTCTTTGATGATCTTGTGCGGCATAAGGATATGGAATAAATATTGTTGCAACATTACTTGCACAAAGTTCTGAAATACTCAATGAACCGGCTCTGGAAATTGCAATATCACAGGCTTTCAAAACGGTCACCATATCTTCAAAATACGGACGAATAATCAAATTTTTGTCTTCCTTATATTCAGGATAAATCTTTTCAATTTCATTTATTGTAGTTTCAAAATTACGTTTACCTGTTTGAAAAATAACTTGAATATCTAACTTTTGAGATAAATCTTTAATAATTTTTACGGCTGATTCATTGATTGTTTTAGCGCCTTGCGAACCACCCATAATACAAAGAGTTAGTTTATCACTAAGTCCAAGAGCCTCTTTTGCTTGAAGTTTTGTAAGAGTTTTAAACTTCTCTCGAATTGGGTTTCCGTTCATATAGCAATTTGGATTTTTCAACTTATCTTTTGCTATTTCAAATGCAATAGAAATACTTTTTGCAAAAGGAGATAATTCTCTAGTCACAAGCCCAGGGTTCGCATCGCAATCGTGCATAACAAACGGAGTATTAGTTACAACACCCGCTAATAAAGCTGGAGCAGACACATATCCACCTGTTCCAAATATAGCATCAGGCTTGTATTTATTTATATAAAAAATACATTTTAACCACGCACCAAACATCTGAAATGCCCATTTGATAAGAGTAAAATTCAATTTCCGTGGCATACCGGAAGATATAACGGGCAAAAATCTATAATTTTTGTCTTTTACAATACTTGCTTCTAAATTATTTGGATTTCCTATATAAAAAATTTGTTCAGTATCTTCTTCATTCAACAACGCATCTGCAACTGCAACAGCCGGATAAATATGACCACCGGTACCTCCACCAGTGATAAAATAAGTTTTTTTATTGCTCATTTTCAGTCCTTATTCTCTTAATTCTTTGTTTTGAAATATTTAATAAAACCCCAACCATCGCAAGTGATACAATAATTGATGTTCCACCATAGCTGATAAATGGAAGAGTTACACCTGTTACAGGGAAGAATGAACTAGCTACAGACATATTCAAAAATGCTTGAAATCCGAAGATAACAGTTATTCCTATTGCCAACAATTTTCCATACATATCAGGGCATCTCTTTGCTATTCTCAAACCTCTATAAACAAGTACGGTAAATAAACCAATTATAAACAAACAACCTAAATACCCGAACTCTTCACCAATAATCGCAAAGATAAAATCGGTATGACATTCCGGCAAATATGCAAGTTTTTGAATTGACCCACCGTAACCCGTTCCAATAAATCCGCCGGAAGCAAATGCAATCAACGATTGAATGATATTATAACCTTTACCTAATGCATCACTCCCAGGGTTTAACCATACATTGATACGGTCCATTTGATAACCTTGTAAAAGTTTTGGCAAATATAATAATATGCCTGCAAAACCTAAACCACCCAATACTGCAACCAACTTCAATGAACCACGAGCGGCAATATACAACATAAATGAAGTGGTTAACAAAATTATAACCATACTAAGGTTTGGTTGTTTATAAATTATTCCTAAAAGTATAAGAATAGGAATAAATGTACTCGTCCAATTATTAAAATTAAGTAAATCTACTTTTTCTTTAAAATTTGAAGCTAAAAGCATACAAAATAAAGGTTTTGCAAGTTCGGACGGCTGCAATTGCATAAATCCTAAGTTTATCCATCTTTTAGCACCGTTAATTGTGACACCGAGTGGAGTAAACTGCAAAACTAACAATAAAATTGCAACGATCCATAAAAATTTTGTATTATATCTTTCAAGTTTTTTATAATCAAATTTGGCAAACCAACCCATCGCAAAAAAACCAACACCGGCATAAATCATTTGTTTGATTAAAAACGATGCTAAATTTGCCCCCTCTCTCATACACTTTGGAGCAGTAGCGGAAAAAATTGCCAAGAAACCTATAATAACCAGAAAAGTTACTACAAGCAAAAGTGTTTTATCGGGAGCGGAAAGAATTATACTCTTTTCTTCGTGATGCTCTCTGCGTCTTTCTCTTTCAATTCTTCGACTGGATTTATACTCGTGATAAGACATATTCTTTAAACACTTCTCCCCTGTTTTCATAACTTGTGAACATGTCAAAACTTGAACATGCCGGTGACAACAACGCAACATCTGGTTTTAACTCAATGCATTTATCAATTGCACTTTCAAGTGTTTTTTCTCTAATAATATTTGTAAATCCGTTTTTCTTTAAATTCTCTTCAAATCTGTCAGCGGCTTCCCCTATTAGAATTACGGTTTTGATATGTTTCTTAATAGATTCACAGAATTCGGTCAAATCTGTATTTTTATCTCTGCCACCTGCAATTAAAGCAACATCTACATTATTGAAAGAGTTTATCGCAACGATTGCAGCTTCCGGATTTGTAGCTTTTGAATCATTATAAAAAGTTATACCTTTGAACTCTCTAACTTTTTCAAGTCTATGTTCCGGTGCTTTAAATTCCATAATTGCCTGCTTGATTGTTTCATTATCAATGCCTGTCAATTTAGCACAAATAATTGAACACATTATATTTTGGTAATTATGTTCACCAATCAATGGGCATTCTGACAATTTGATTATACTTTCAGGCTTTCCGTCTTGTTTGTAAATAATTTCGTTATTCTCTTCATAACAACAATTATCACCAATATTGCCGGCAAACATAAATATAGTGCCTTTTGCTTTTTTAGAAAATTCTAAAAGTTTAGAGTCTTTTGCATTCAATACTGAATATTTTGGAGCTTGTGGTTCTAAAAAGACTCTAGCTTTGGCTTTAAAATAATTTTCCAATCCTTGGTGCCAATCAATATGATCAGGTGTAAAATTTGTCCAAACAGAAATGAAAGGTTTTAAAGTAGGACTCATTTCAAGTTGAAAAGAACTTGCTTCACAAACAAAATAATCTAAATTTTCATCAGCCATTGTACAAGGTGGAGTTCCAATATTTCCACAAGCTTTAGTATTTAACTTTTTGCTTAAAATATGTTCAGTTAAAGACGTAGTTGTAGTTTTACCATTTGTACCTGTGATGATAATAAACGGAATATCACTTTCTCTATACGCTAACTCTAATTCTGAAATTACAGGAATATGTTTAGATTTTAGTTTTTGAATAATTTCACTATGAGGAGGAATTCCAGGACTTGTAATCGCAAGTTCTGCAGTATTTATGAATTCTTCTGAGTGACCACCGTATTCAGTGTGAATCCCGTTACTTTGCAATTCTTT
Organism: bacterium; assembly: GCA_050874405.1. Taxonomy (GTDB): domain Bacteria; phylum Cyanobacteriota; class Vampirovibrionia; order Gastranaerophilales; family Gastranaerophilaceae; genus Zag111. The sequence goes on along the minus strand of JBNMKP010000025.1, from coordinate 7,000 downwards.
TATCTGAGATAATTTATCTTCTGAAACATCTCTGCTTTCGGTTAAATAAACATCTGCTCCGTGTTTTTTAGCAAAATTTGCCGCAGCTATTCCACTTCTGGATAAGCCCAAAACTAAAACTCTTTTACCTACAATTCCCATTATAAAATTCCTCTACTGAATAATTCAAAAAGCACAACCGCTATCGTTGATAAAATCAAAGATACAACAGAAAATACCACTACAACTTTCTTTTCATTCCAGCCTAAAAGTTCAAAATGGTGATGAATTGGAGCCATCTTGAAAACTCTTTTTCCTGTTGTTTTAAAACTTGTAACTTGAATAATTACAGATAATGTTTCCATAACAAAAACACCACCAATAAATATTAATAAGAATTCAAACTTTCCTAAAACAGCCAATGTACCTAGTAAACCACCGATAGCTAAAGAACCGGTATCCCCCATAAATACTTCGGCTTTTGGTTTGTTGTATTTCAAAAATCCTAACAATGCACCTGCAACCGCAGATGAAATAATTGCAAGTTCCGGTTCTCCTAATGAATGTGAAATAATCGCACACGCAATAAATGCCGGAACACCACAACCTGCAGCAAGTCCGTCTAATCCGTCCGTCAAATTATAAGCATTTGAAGCTCCCGTAATAATAAATACAGCAAAAAACGGATAGAACCATTTCAAATCAAGAACAATATTTCCTATTGCAAAAGTACAAGCATCAGGATTTGTTGTAACTAAGAACAACGTTGGTAAAAGAGCAATTGCAATTTGTCTAAACAATTTGCCTCTTGCAGTTAAGCCATCGTTACCTTTGCCTTTGATTTTAATATAATCATCTTGAAACCCTGCAAAAGTATAGAATGCTAAAGTTATGATTGTAATCAAAGCTAAAGTTGACATTTTTTGTGCAAGTAACAAGGCGACAACTGAAGCCATAATAATTGCAGCGATTATGAAAACACCTCCGGTTGTTGGAGTTCCTTGCTTTTTAGCATGGTTTTCCGGTGCAACATCTTTGATATATTGACCAATCATTTTTTTCTTTAACATATCAATATAAGGTACGCCAAATAGCATACACAAAACCATTCCTAATAAGAATGCGATGGTTATCATTATCATAATTTACATATCCCTCTTCTAATATTGTCTAAAATTTCTTCAAATTGCATTGAACGTGAAGCTTTTAAGAATATTGTATTATCTTTATTCAAATTTTCAAGAATGTAACAAGATGCATCTTTATTTGAATTAAAATAATGTGCTTCAAATCCATTATTTTCAAGCTCTTTACCTGTTTCTTTTGCCAAATTTCCAACAGTTAAATACTTAACGTTTTTATTTAATTTTGATAAATACTTGCCAACTTCTTTGTGATATTCAATTTCGTTATCCCCTAACTCTTTCATATCACCAAGAACAACGACAGGATTTTTATATAATTCGACAAATGTTTTAACAGAAGCTTTAACAGACTCTGGATTTGCATTATAACTATCGTTGATAAATTTAAGACCTTGAATTTCTTCTTCTTCCCATCTTTTTTCAATTGGACGGTAAGAATAAAGTCCGTTTTTTATCTCATCATTTGTAAGTCCTAATTTTTGTCCAAGTTCAATAGCTGAAAGCGAATTTTCAATATTATATTCTCCTTCAACATTTAATTCATAAACATCGTTTTTATATTCAAACTTGGAATAAGATTTCGTCTGTTCTAAGATTTTCACATCATCAAGTGAATAATAAATTTTTTCGCCATTAAAATCTACAAACTTTTTAATTCTTTCTTGATTTTTAGCAAATAAAATTCCGTTATTTTTTAAACCTTTTGTAATTTCGCATTTTGCTCTTGCGATATTATCTAAACTTCCAAGACGTCCAACATGACCCGAACCGCAGTTTGTAATAATTGCATAATCGGGTTCAAGATGAGTTGAAATCAATTCAATTTCACCCAAACCTCTCATACCCATTTCAACAATCAATGCTTGAGCGTCTTTATCCATACCTAACACGGTTTGACAAAAACCGATTTCATTGTTGTGGTTAGAAAAAGTTTTTTGAGTTTTATATTTTTGACTAACTACGCTATATACAAGTTCTTTTGTCGTTGTTTTGCCTGCGCTACCTGTGATTGCAATAGTTATTGGATTAATTTTATTTTTATAATATTTTGCAATATTCAAATAAGCATCAAGCGTATTTTCAACTTTCAAAACAAATTCTGCATCATCAAAAATATTGTCAGCGGTTGTAAAATAAGCTTTAGCCCCAGATTCAAGAGCTTTATTTATAAATTTTTCACCATCAAAATTTGCACCTCTTAATGGCAAATAAATATCATCTGATTTGATAGTTCTTGTATCAGTAGAAATATTATAATCTAAACTCTTCCCGCTATCTTTTAATACTTCAGCCCCAGTAGCTTTAATTAATTCTTCTTTATTAAACATCATACATTCATGATACTTCAAATAAATTTATTAGACTCACAAAGTTAATAAATATTAAAGCCTGATTTTTGTTAAGGATAATTTGCAGGAATTTTCCAACCCGCCCTGCGAATTTTTTCAGCGCAATAATCTCCATAAGTATCATTTTTGTAAAGTTTATCATTGCTCAAACTATAACCAACTGGCATAAATGTTGTACCATCAGAACTTATCCTAAAACCAAACACATCTTTACAAAATGTATTTGGACCTTTACGTCCATTCAAGTCAACAAGAATAGTATGTTGCGCAATTGTTCCATTCATACCAGCTCTTGGTTGAAAAAGATAGAAAAAACCACTATTCGTTACGTAACTGACATTCGCATTAGGAGTCATTCTAGTTGCGTTCGTTGTTCCATTCTTACTTTTAAAAGGTTTATCGCTCGAATATCCACAAGCAACACCCGTTTCACAGATATAAGAAACTTTAAAATACGGACGCCAATAAGTATTAAAATAATCAATTGGGCTAACCTTTAACAATTCTTCTTCAGATAAAAGTTCTGTTTCAGTTGATGCTAGCCTATATGCCTGATTAACTTCTGCTAAAGATTTTTTGAGTTTGTTAACAGTGACAATATCATTTATCTTTTTAAATAATGTTGGAATAGTTATTGCAGCAACAACTCCGATTATTCCCAGAGTGATTAATATTTCAGCAAGAGTAAATGCAAATCTGGTCTTTTTTGATTGAATCGCGACATGCATAACACTACCAACTAAAGTATAAGCCCGTTTATTAACCATTCATATATCTCCTTTTTTCTTAATTTTATAACTCGCATACGCTCCATTGTCAAGAATAAATATGGAGCCTATACATTGTTTAAGTTCTCCAAGGCACGAGATATTATAAATACAATACAAATCCATAAAGGACACGGCATGGAAACATTTTCCACAGAAAAAATAGGCTCAATTATTAAATCACATCGCAAGAATTTAGGAATTACTCAATTTGAACTTGCGGAACTGGTTGGTATTGATGGAAAACAAATAGGAAAAATTGAACGAGGAATTCATTATCCTAGTGTTCCAACTTTTTTAAAAATAATAAAAATTTTACAAATAAATGTTGAAAAGTTTTATAGTGAAAATAACGACACTACAACACAAAGGAACAATAAGCTTTCACGTTTAATACATAAGCTTACCCCAAAACAAACTGATAAATTATACAAAATTGCAAAAATTGTCATATCTGAATAAGTTAATAAATATTAAAACGTATTGCGCAATTGTTAGAAATAACTTGACATAGCTTTCAGACTGGGAGATAATAAATGTACGTGATTACTCGGGTCAATCGTTTATAAAACCCCCAAAAGGTTACGAAACCCCAATTGAAAGGAAAAGAAAATGTACGCAATTGTTGAAACTGGCGGAAAACAATACCAAGTAGAAGAAGGCCGCTACGTTGATGTCGAATTATTAGATGGCGAAAAAGACGCAAAAATCGTTTTTGACAAAGTTGTTATGATTGTTAACGGTAAAAAATCTAAAGTAGGTCAACCTTACGTTTCTGGTGCTTCTGCTGAAGGTAAAATCGTTTTACATGACAAATCTAAAAAGGTTATTGTTTACAAACAAAGACCTAAAAAAGGTTACAGAAAAAAACAAGGCCACAGACAAGGCTTTACAAGAGTTATGATTTCTAAAATCAGAACATCTGCTAAAAAAGCTGCTGCAACAGAAGAATCAGCTGCTGAGTAATGACTAAATGGCATCAATGCTAAAGTCAAAAATAACGTTAAGAAAACAATAAAGGAGAAATTAAAATGGCACATAAAAAAGGTATGGGATCTACCCGTAACGGCCGTGACTCCGAAGCTAAACGTTTAGGCGTTAAGAAATTCGGCGGAGAAGCTGTTAAAGCAGGTAATATCCTAGTTCGTCAAAGAGGAACTAAAATTCACCCTGGAAACAATGTAGGTATCGGTTCAGATGATACATTATTCGCATTGATTGACGGTAACGTGAAATTCGAATCACACAGACGTGACAGAAAACAAGTTAGTGTTTACGCTGCTCAGTAGTCTGTTTTAAAGATTAAACAAAAAAGAGTCTGATTAAAAAATCAGACTCTTTTTTAATGCTATCTATACTTCGCAAAATCTTTCTTCTTCAAATGATTTATCTGGAATATAATCCTTGTCATTTATCACAAGTTGCGCAATATTTTTGTTGTACTTAGGAACTTCAACATTTGCAAATTTGTTTGCTAAAAATTCCGGCACAACTTTCCGTTCAAAACCTGCACTTGCAGAAATAAAACCGTTTCCAAAAACGCCTGCTTTAGCTTCTGTTTTACCGATATGTGTAGCGGAAGCTCCTTGAATATTGTTAATACCATTAAGTTTGCTTAAATCATTAATACCGTTAAAGTCAACCATCTTACTATCTCCGTTTATTATGCTCTCTATACTTTAATAAAGTATTTTGAAAAGTCATAATTTCAGAGAAAGGAGTTTTCTTTACAAAAATTAATATTAAGATTAATCTTCTACAAGTTGATACAGACTAGGAGCTTCTTGGACGCTGACATTTGTTGTCGGAACTTTTAAAACTTTAGCTTTTACAACCCTATTTGCATATTCAATAGTTATAACATCGTTTTCTTTAATTTGTTTTGCAGGTTTTGCAGGATTGTTATTCACAAGAACTCTTCCCATATCAGAAACTTCGTTTGCAACAGTTCTTCTTTTTATCAATCTTGATACTTTTAAAAATTTATCTAATCTCATAACAACTGTATTTTATCACATATTTTGATTTCATGATATAATTTTTTCAAGGGAGAATGTATTTTTTTATGAAAAAGTTTATTTCGATTTTACTAGGTTTGTTTTTTGTTTTAACCTCAAAAGCTTATGCTGAAAATATAAAATTTGTTCAAGTAACAGATTCTCATCTAGACACAAATTCAGAGTATTCTCAAAGAGTTCTGAAAAGTGCTGTTGAAGATATAAATAAACAACAAGATGTTTCATTTGTTGTTTTTACCGGAGATAACATAAATAATCCTACAGAAGACAATTTGCGAGAATTTGTTAAAATCGTAAGTAAATTAAATGTACCTTACTATGTCGCTCTTGGAAATCATGATGTTTACAAATCAAAAGATATGTCAAAAGTAAGATATTATGAGATTTTACGAGAAACAAATCTTTTATACAGACAAAGAACTCCAAATTATGAGTTCAAGAAAAATGGTTTTGTCTTTTTAATTGTAGATGGAGCAAAGGAAGTTATCCCTGGGTCAGTTGGTTATTACAGAAAAGACACCCTTGAATGGTTAGACAAAAAATTAACCAAAAATCAAGATAAACCGGCAATAATTTTCCAACATTTTCCAATAGAATATCCAGATGCCTCTGAAAACAGATTAAAAACACATAAAACATACAGAGATGATGAGTATAAAGATATTTTAGCAAATCATGAAAATGTTCTTGCGATTATATCTGGGCATTTTCATGTAAATTATGAAGTTATGAAAAATGGGATTTATCACATTTCATCACCATCACTACTTGCTATTCCGCAATCCTACAAAATCATAGATATCGTGACAACAAAAGAATTCTCTCCAATAATTTACACTCAACTTAGAGAGTTTGAAGTTCCGGAAGCAGCTGCAGATAAACAAGATTAAAAAATATTTTTAATACCTGAAAGAATTCCTTTACCACTAAAAACAATACCACCGAGTATTGCGATAGCGCCTGCAATTTTTAAAATCAACGGAAACTTATGTCGTTCAGGAGGTTTAGCTTTCTTTTGCCCAACATACAAGTCATGTTCCATTTGATTGAACATCTTGTCACCCTCACGAGCGGAATACAAAACACATTTAGGCAACTTATTCGGAGGATTTAAAATCCCCACACTATGATTGCCGTAATGCATGGATTTATTTGCAGGATTATCTACTTGTTCTACCATATATTAATTAAAACAAAAATTTCACCAAAATTGCCATACTATTGTAAATAAATATTACCGAAATGCCTCTTAAAATTTAATACAGTTGCATTTTAATTATGTTTAAACTATATTAAAAACATAGCCGCAGACAATTAGTCCGGCGGATCGAAAACAAGGGTCCATAAAAGGTTTGAATGGGCAATCCTGAGACCGAATGGCAGCGTTTTCAAGGTAGGGTTACTAATTAACCAAACTAGGAAAAACAAACTTGTTAAGAAGTCCAAAGGTTAAATGATTAAGTCAACTAATCGAGGTTACACGAAAGTAAATAGCATTTTATAGACTTATGTGTAAGATTTTGCGGTAAAACTAGGAATGACGCAAAGTCTTTTTTAGTTTTATAGGTCGATAATTAAATATAACGATAGGAAAGTTTCCCATCGTCGCAGAAATCAAAGGAGCTAAAAATGGCAACAAAAGCATTTAAATCAGAAAAAATAGATGCGATTAAATCAAAAATTGAAAAAGCTCAAGTTGCAGTTATTACTGAGTACAAAGGTTTGACCGTTGAAGAAATCAC
>JBNMKP010000024.1:0-11506 GCA_050874405.1 bacterium | reverse complement strand
TGTGGGGTAGAGGTTAAAGAGATTCTGAATCACCGAGTAGGAACAGAAAATTACGTTTCGATTTCATCTCAACTTATTTTCTAGTCAGTTCAGAATGACTATTTAATAAAGCTTTGTGCCTTAGTAACTTAGTGTCCTTTATATTTATGTATATTACAAAATAATTGGTGGCGAAGCTACTGCGTAGCTAAAGCACTTGTTTTAATTCATTAATAACAACATCTAATGCACCTTGCTGATCTGCAAAAATTGTTTCACAATCCTTGCAAGCTTGGGTGTAAAAATCTTTATCTGAAAGTAATTTTTCAACATAATCAGAAAATTCTTTCGGATTTTTAACAATTTTACCAGCATTAGAACGAGATAATAACCAATAAATATCTCTAAAATTATGAATTGATGGACCTGTTATTGTCGGTTTGGAATAAACGGTTGCTTCCAACGGATTGTGACCGCCTGTTTTGTTGAAACTACCACCAATGAATGCAAATGAACAAATTGAATACATTTTACTAAGTTCACCCATTGTATCTAATAAAATTACATCGTGGTCTTTGAACGTATCACCTTTTGAGCGAAGTCCATAATTCAAATTCATAGAATTAATAATATCTATAATTTTTGGTAATCTTTGAGTGTGACGAGGTACAAGTAAAAGCTTGATGTCAGGATATTTAGCTAATTTTTCTTTAAACATCTCAAGAACGATTTCATCTTCACCTTTATGAGTACTTCCGGCAATAATTACTCTATAACCGGCTTGTCCCATGTCGATTACCTCGTCGGACTTTTTAACATCAAATTTCAAGTTTTTCATAACAAATGTTCTATCTGTCGGAGCACCAATTGATATCAATTTTTTCATATCAATATCACTTTGAGTAAGAATCTTTGTATATTTAGATAAAACATGTGTGAAAAACACCTTTAGTAATCTATATAAAGAATATGTAGAATCAGACATTCTGCCATTTATACAATATAATTTTATACCTCTTCTGTTACAGAAAGAAGAGAAAGTTGGCCATAATTCAGTTTCTGCAATCAAAACAACGGTCGGTCTCACTTTTGATAAAAATGAATTTACACAATACGGAATATCAAAAGGAAAGTACGTAATAAAATCTGCAACATTTGAAAACTTTTTCAATGCAATTTCTTGACCGGTCTTAGTTCCTGTTGTTACAACGATTTTATAATCAGGAAAAACGTCTTTTGTCTTTTTAATTAAGTTTTCCAATGCTATAACTTCACCCACAGATACTCCGTGGAACATTATAACTTTGTCACCTAATTCTGGATTTTTGAAGAATCCCATTTTTTCTCGCCAACCATATAAAAACTTACCATTGAAAACTCTGACAATGTAATAAAACGGAAATAAGATTATAAATACAATAGTTGAAACCAAACCATATAGGAAAAGTTCACTAAACATTGAAATTATAATCAGTACTAATAAAATTAAAATAATAGAATATATAACCATAATAAATTAATTATACACCAAATAGCATAACATGTTGACAATATATACAAAAATTTATAAAATCAGAATATGGCAATAGCATATTTAAGTTTAGGTTCAAATAAAGGAGATAGAATCGGCTATGTACAACAAGCAGCAAGCTTGTTAGGAATGGACGAAAAGATTACTATTGTCCGAACTTCAGCATTTTATGAATCTGAACCTTGGAATATGAATACAAAAAACTGGTTTGTTAATGCAGTTGTGGAAATCAAAACACAATATTCACCACAAGAATTGCTTTTGGCATGCCAAAGAGTTGAGCGCCAATTAGGAAGAACTCCTATTGAAAAAGGACAATATCAAGATAGAACAATTGATATTGATATTCTTTTTTATAACAAAGAAATTATTAATGAAGAAAATTTGACAATTCCGCATAAATATGTGCATTTGAGAGCGTTTACACTTGTACCTATGATGGAATTGAATTCTGATTTTGTGCACCCAGTGTTACATAAAACAATAGAAGAAATGCACAACGACCTTGAAAACCCTGAAATGGTATTTTTATATGGTACAAGAGTCGATTTCTAATAAATCTGTTGCAATAATTGGAGCAGGACCTGCAGGGTGTGTTTGTGCAAAATTTTTAAAAGACAATGGATTTTGCCCTACTATTTTTGACAAAGGTAAATATTTGAGAACGATTTTACCCACAGGTGGCGGAAGGTGTAATCTTGCGCATGCTGAATTTGATTTTAAAAACTTATCAAAAAATTATCCTCGTGGTGAAAAGTTTTTGTATTCCGTGTTTTCAAAATTCGGAACAGAAGATACCATACAATTTTTCAAACAAATAGGAATTGAAACCTACACGCAAGATGATAACCGTATTTTTCCAAAATCTAATTCGACAAAAGATGTTCAAGAAAAATTGTTAAAGGCTTTGAAAGGTTGCAACTTTGTATCAGAAAAAGTTTTATCAATTGAAAAACTCGACAATTGCTACAAAATAACAACAAACAAAAGTTCTTATGCTTTTGATATCGTAATTGTTTCAACCGGAGGTCACGGGAATTGGGATATTTTTAATAAATTAGACTTGAATATTATTCCTCCAACTCAGGCTCTTGTCGGATTAGTGACAAAAGAGGATTTTTCGACTATTACCGGTGTTTCAATAAAAAATATAAAGGCTTGTGGTAAAGAGTTAAAAAATCTAGATAATGGTGATATTATTTTTACACACAAAGGAATTTCCGGACCATTAATATATAAAATATCTTCAATTTTTGCTAGAAAAGAAATGCCTTATAAACTAGTATTCCAATTAGTAAAGGACTTTGATTTACAAACAGAACTGGATAAAAATTCACACAAAGAGATTAAAAACATGCTTGGACAATTTGTGCCAAAATCATTTGTAGAATTTGTTTTAAATGAGTTGAATATAGAAAAAGACACTCCTTGTCACAAAATCACAGGGAAACTCCGAGATAAAATATACAAAAAATTAACAGCTTTTGAAGTTACAATCACATCAAAAGTGCCGGACGGAGAAGTTGTGACATGTGGTGGAATTGATTTAAAAGAAATAAATTCTAAAACAATGGAATCAAAGAAGTACCCAAATCTTTATTTTTGCGGGGAAGTACTGGATATTGACGGATTTTGCGGAGGATTTAACTTGCAAAACTGTTGGTCTACCGCATTTGTTGTCGCACAAAGTGTTTGTAAGTAATGTTTAAAATCTTGTAATTATTTACCCCCGTAATATAATAATATTGTACAAAGTTAGAGGGATCCACCTCGAGGGTAAATTTAATATATGAGGGTTTTCGTATATAAACAAAGTTTGCCCCTAAAAGGATAGAAAGAAGAAAAATGGAAAAGAACAACGAAACATTGTCTATTCTAAGACACTCAACATCTCACATCATGGCTCAAGCCGTTCAAAGCTTGTTTCCGAATGCAAAGTTAGCAATCGGACCTGCTACAGCTGATGGTTTCTACTATGACTTTGATTTGACAGATGGTCATGCTTTTACTCAAGATGACTTGGCTAAAATTGAAGAAAAAATGAAAGAAATTATCAAACAAAATCTTACATTTGAAAAATACGTAATTCCAGATGTTGACAAACAAATCGAAGAATTCAAAAAAGAAGGTGAAATTTACAAAGCTGAACTTCTTGAAGAACACAGAAATGATAATCCAACTTTATACATCACCAAAGATAAAGATGGTAATGCTTTGTTTAACGACCTTTGCGCAGGTCCGCATCTTCCAAATACTTCATACATCAAAGCAAATGCGTTTAAATTATTAAAAGTTGCAGGCGCTTATTGGAGAGGCAACGAAAAGAACAAAATGCTTCAAAGAATTTATGCTACTGCATACTGGAATAAAGAAGATTTGCAAGCTTATCTTCACTTCTTAGAAGAAGCTGAAAGAAGAGATCACAGAAAATTAGGAACAAAACTTGATTTATTCTCAACTAGAGAAGAATTAGGTGCAGGTCTTGTTTTGTGGCACCCAAATCTTGCAATCGTTAGAGAAGAAATTGAAAACTACTGGAGAGAAGAACACAGAAAACGTGGTTATGTAATCGTAAATACTCCACACATTGCTAAATCTAAATTGTGGGAAATCTCCGGTCACTACGATCACTACAGAGAAAATATGTTCTTCATTCAGAAAGACAATGACTCTGATGATCAATATATTTTGAAACCAATGAACTGTCCGTTCCACATCTTGATTTATCAAGCAAACAGATATTCATACCGTTCATTACCATTAAGAATGGCTGAACTTGGTACAGTTTATCGTAAAGAAAAATCAGGAGCTTTATCTGGTTTGACTCGTGTTCAAGGTTTCACTCAAGATGATGCTCACATCTTCTGTACTCCGGAACAACTTGTTGATGAAATCAACAGAATTATTGACTTTGTTGCAGATACACTTGCAATATTCAATATGAAATTTGAAGTTGAACTTTCAACAAGACCAGACAACTACATCGGAGAAATCGAAAACTGGGATAGAGCTGAAAAAGGCTTGAAAGAAGCAATGGACAGACGTGGAATGAAATACGACATCAACGAGGGTGACGGCGCATTCTACGGTCCAAAAATCGACTTCAAAATTAAAGATGCTATCGGTAGAACATGGCAATGTGCAACAATTCAATTAGACTTCAACTTGCCTGAAAGATTTGATATCAAATACCAAGACAAAGACGGTCAATTGAAAACTCCATTGATGCTTCACAGAGTAATCTTTGGTTCTATGGAAAGATTCCACGGTATCTTAATTGAACATTATGCAGGTGCTTTCCCTACATGGCTTGCTCCAACACAAGTAAACATTGTTCCAATTTCAAATGAAAAACACATTGATTTTGCGGAAGAAGTTTACAGAAAAATGCGTGACGCAGGTATCAGGGTAAATCTTGATGATAGATCTGAAAGTATGAACTACAAAATCAGAGAATCTCTTCAAGATAAGAAAATTCCTTATGTTTGCGTAATCGGAGATAAGGAAATTGAAGCAAACTCTGTTGCTGTAAGAGCTAGAGCTATTGGTCAAGTAGGAACATTTAATGTTGATGAATTCATTGAAATAATCAAAAATGAAATCAAAACAAGAGCAAATGAATCTTTCGCCAAAGCTTTGAAAGAAAACAAATAGAAATTTGTTTTGAGTATTATTAATTATAGAGCGGTTCGGAAGTTTTCAACTTCCGAACCGCTTTTATATGTTTCACATTAACAACATTGAAAAAGTTCCTCAAAATTGTTATAATAATCAAATATGAATAAAATTTTTAGTAAATCAAGCAAAACTATTCTTTTGGCAACATTAGTTTATATTCTATATGTTGCATTTATTGTAATGCCGTTCTTTATGTATGCTTCTCCTCCTAATGAAGCTACAAGCGTTTGGAAATTTCCATCTGCACCTTTAATTTTTGCATTATTGTTTTATCCTGCCTTTTGGGTTTGGAGTTATTTTGTTGTAAAAAATATTTTTGATGTTCGTTATTTGAGGACACTAATCTATACCATTGTTTATATTATCGCTTTTGCTTCAATCCATATATTATTTTTCATTTTTAGCGCTGTAATATTATGGGGAATGATATTGACTATTCCTGTTGGAATAATCCTTTTAGTTCTTTTAATTTTAGCATCAATTATTTTTGACATAAAAGATTTTGCTAAAAAAGATAGTTTTGAACAAAAAGATAATAGTTTAGCTAAGAAATTTGCAGTAATTACCGTTTGTTACGTTATAATTCCTGCAACTTGTTTAAGTTTGATATCCGTTCAATTATTTTATATGCTCATTGCAAAATATTTATAAAATAGTTATGAGATTCTTCGGTCAGCTTCAGAATGAAGTAATTAATAATGCTTAACCAATTATACTCTTTTCAACACGCAATAAGAAATAGCAATTATGATTGATGCAATAAATGCACTTAGCATATTCGTTAATTGAAATTGTGGAATAAGATAAGCTGTTCCATAAAGAATTCCAAAGTTAATTACTAAATTGAATAAGCCGAAAGTAAATAAATTTATTGGGAAAGCCAATAATTTGATAATCGGTTTTATGAATATATTAACAATAGTCAAAGCAGCAGCAACAAGCATTGCAAACCAAAAACTTTCAACTTTTATCCCTGGAAGATAGCATATTCCCATAATTATTAGCGCAAATAATATCCATTTTATGATAAGTTTTTTCATTTGTTTAAAGTCCTTTTTTACTATTTAATCCCTTGAATTCTAATTTGTCCATTCTCGTCTTTGGTAAATTCCATGTTTGTATCTTGAACTACAGGAGATGATTTCAAATGATTTGCATTTATATTCATTCTTGTTGGTTTGAAATACGGACTTTGGACTTTTCCTTGTTCATAATCCAGTTGAGCATCTTTAGCTTCTCGTTTTTGCTTGTATTCTTCCGGATTATTAACAAAATCTAGAGTTTCTTCTTTTTCCATCTGACGTTGCATCATAGGATAAAAATTCATTGTTCCTGCTGTAGGTGTTTGGTATAAATAGTTAGCAAATACCGTATTAGGTGCAAGTAGACTCAAAATTGATATACTTAATAAAAACTTTTTCATAAACAACTCCTTCTCTTAGCCAAAAATATTCTAGCACAAAAAACTAAAAAGGCTTATCCTTTAAGACAATTTTTTCATCAAGAAATAGATATTTAGCCCAATGAAAATATCAGTTTGAACTTTTATCATAAGATTGTAAATCCTCAACTCTTCTGATTGCTCAGCTGCCCTCTTTTTAATTAAAATGGGGGCTTTTCTTATTTGTTTTCTTAATCTTAACATTATGCATTATTTTTCTTATTGTTGTATAATTTCAAATATACTGAAACATACTTTAGAAAGGGTAAAGATGAGAGAATTAGTTGTAGAAAATCAAGAAATATTAGTTATTCCACAAAATTTCAAATTTGCTAACAGAGGAAAGGTTACAGCTGTTAGAGCAGGAGATTTCACGTTAGAATTGGATTTTGAACCTGAAAACATTCTAAAAAATACTTATTGTGAGTTTTATACTCAAACTCCGCATGGGAAACTTTATTTTGACTCTTACGCAAAAGAAATTGACGGAAAAACATTAATTATCGCAAGCCCTGCAAAACATAAGTTTTTACAAAGACGTCAATATACTCGTATCAAATTTATCAATGAACTTGATTTGACTTTAAATAACAATACTTACAAAATCTCTACTCTTGATATTTCAGCAGGTGGTATGAAATTCAAAACAGACTCTAAAATTGATATTGAAGGCTCTTTTGATATTACAGTTCCTTTAGCTGGAGAAAAGTCTGTTTCTTGCAAATTCCAACCAATAAGAATTGAGAAGAGAACCGAGGGCGGTTATACTGTTTCAGGTCAATTTGTTTATAATTCCGGTTATGACAAAATGATGTTAACTCAATTCTGTGCAAAACGAAGTGTAGAAATTAAAAATAAGTAGGTTCTGAATAATGAGTTTAGTTAGATTACTGGAAGAAAAAGCTGATAAAACGTTATATACAACACCATCACACGGTCAAAGATTTTTTATCTATGAACCGTTAAAGGAAATGTATAAAAGAGATATTTCTGAAACCGAGTGCTTCAATCCACAAGAAGCCTTGAATCAGGCTCAATTGAGAGCAAGAACTATTTATCATACTTATTCTACAACGTATTTAACTAATGGTTCGACAAGTGGAATTATTGCAGCTGTTTTATCTTGTACCCAAGTGGGGGATAAGGTTTTAATCGCTTCAAATTCTCACCCGTGTCATTTTAATGCAGTAAGACTTGCAGGCGCAAGAGCATTGACTTATGACCTTGATATAGATGAGGAGTGGGGTGTGCCTCTAGAAACTAAGCCGGAAGTAATAGACTATTTCTTGAGCAGATATAATATCAGAACGGTTATTATAACATCACCAACTTATGAGGGTATAATTTCTGATATTGAAGAGATTAAACAAATTTGTGAAAAACACAATGCATTTTTGATTGTTGATGAAGCGCATGGAGCGTTGTATCCATTTTCAGACAAATTACCACTATCAGCGGTAAACGTTGCAGATTTTACGGTTCAATCTTTGCATAAAACTGCCGGAGGATTGAACCCAACAGCATTACTCCATTGTAATTGCGAAATTGATGTAAGACCGGCTCTTGATATGTTTATGACAACATCTCCATCGTATCCGCTTTTAGCATCAATTGAAGAAAATATTGAGTATTTGAATTCACGTGAGGGTAGAAAAGAAATTGATAATTTAATTACAAGACTCGACAAAATGAGATTGAAATGCCGTGGTTGTCAATTCTTTGGAGATGACCCGACAAAAATTTTAATCAAAGTTCCGGGGATTTCCGGATATGAATTATCCGAAATGTTGTATCAAGATTTTGATGTAGAAGACGAAAGAACAAACGAAAAATCTACAATGCTATTATGCGGTATCGGTACAGATAACCGTAAAATAGACAGACTTCAACATGTGTTATCTAAACTATAATTTGTAAAGAACTTATTGTCCTTTTTCCTTATTTTCCATAAGCACTTATAGATTTAAATCTATAAATAATTTGCCAAGATATTTTTCACATAGTTTTGGGTTTCTTTATATGGAGGAACTCCGGAATATTTATCTACTGCTCCAGGGCCTGCATTGTAAGCAGCAAGAGCTAAAATTACGTTACCATGATATTTGTTCAACATTGATTTTAAGTATCTTACACCACCATCAACATTTTGAGCTGCATTATATGGGTCATTAACCCCTAGAGCTTTTGCAGTTGATGGCATAAGTTGCATCAAACCTTTAGCACCTGTTCTTGATGTAGCATTTGGGTTAAATCCTGATTCTTGTTTGATTACAGCTTGAACAAGTTTTTCATCTACGCCGTGCTTTTGCGCAACTTTATTTATCATTCCGATTAGTTGCGATTTATCACTATATAAAGATGTTTTGTTTGAATAATCTCTTTTTGAATCGTTAACTTCTTTGATTGCATTTAAAAGAGTTGAACTTGTAATTCCATCTGCTGAAATATCACCACTATCATCATAAATGCTTCCATTAACGTTCAACGATTTAGGATTAAGAAGGAGAGAACCAAAGTTAGACTCTGTTGCTCCTGATAAAATCTTTTCAAATGATTGAATATTATTATTTCCATTCGGCGGATAAATTGTATCCAGTGAACTTGCTTGTGTTGAAGCTTGTGGATTTAGTTGTCTATTAACACTTTTTACATAATTATTAATTTGTGCAGTTCTTTGCATTGCTGCAGCTTTTCCGCCTGAATTTAATAAATTTTGTATCATTTCTGAGAACATGCTCTCAACCTACCTCCCATATACATTATTATTCTACTCAAGATTAGAAATAATTGTATCCTCCACATGGTTTAAGGTTGGATTAAAAAAAGTCAATATTTAAAAATTATTTTATGAGCATGCAATCACCATAACTAAAGAAATGATATTTTTCTTCAACCGCTTTTTTGTAAGCTTCAAATATAAAATCTTTACCCGCCAAAGCACTAACAAGCATTAACAATGTAGATTTTGGCAAGTGGAAGTTTGTAATCAATTCATCAATAACTTTGAATTCATAAGGCGGATAAATAAACAACTCAGAATGATCATGACATGCTTTTATACAACCATATTTTTGATAAGCCGTTTCAAGAGTTCGAACGGTTGTTGTACCAACAGCAACGATTTTTTTACCTTGTGATTTTGCCTTGTTTATCGCATCTGCTGCACTTTGAGTTATTTCAAAAGTTTCGGAGTGCATTTTGTGGTCTAAAATATTTTCACATTTTACCGGTCTAAAAGTACCAAGTCCAACATTCAAAGTTACATATATAATTTCAACACCTTTAGCTTTTAATTTTTCTAAAATTTCTGTTGTGAAATGTAAACCTGCAGTAGGAGCGGCAACAGAACCCGCATCTTTTGCATAAACTGTTTGATATCTATCCATATCAAATTTTTTAAGGTCTTCTGATTGCATTTTTCTCTCAATATATGGAGGAAGTGGAATATTCCCAACCCTATGCAAAATTTCAAACAAATCGCCATCATAAATAAGTTCTACAAGCCATTCTCCTGCTTCTTCAAGTCTATGAATTGCTTTTACACTCAATTCATCACAGATTTTGATTATAGTGTCAGGTTTAACTCTTTTTGATGGTTTAATCAGAGCAGACCAAAACGTACCTTTCTCATTTTGATTTTCGGTTTTATTAAGCAAAAATACTTCAATTTTAGCACCTGTATCTTTATAGCCATAAAGCCTTGCAGGTAAAACCTTTGTATTATTCAAAACAAGAACACAATTTTCATCAATATAATCAACAATATCAAAGAAATGTTTATCTTCAATTGAATGTGTTTTTTTATCAAGAACAAGCATTCTTGCATTTTCTCTTTTATCTGACGGCATTTGAGCAATCAATTCTTCCGGCAATTCATAAGCAAATTCTGATATATTCATATTTAATAATCCTTTTTTCTTTATTATACACAAAACAACTCCAATTATCTTTCAAATTGGAGTTGCTCTCTATCTCTCGTGTTTATTTAATTATTTCTTTTCATCAACTTTTTTAGCATTTTTCAATTCATCATCGTTAACAGCTTCTTTTTTCTTAGCTTGTTCAGCATCAATTTGCTTGTTGATGATAACAGTTTGAGCAATTTGAATTATGTTACTGGTGATTAAGTATAACAACACACCTGCAGGAATTGGAATAATGACAAAAGTTGCAATAATCATCAACGGCATAAATGTCCCCATTGATTTTTGCAATGCTTGTTGAGTTGGGTCTGCGGAATCGGTTTTACTCATAGACATCATAATCTTTTGCGAGATAAACATTGTTACAGCAAACAATACTATTAAAACTATTACATCCCAGTGAAGTGTTTTGTTAACAGGTACAGTCGGGACAGAAGCTCTCAAATTTTCACCATCTCTTGTGAATGTAATAACTTCATTTTCTCTGATATTGCTATTTGTAACTGTCAAATCAGCCTTTTCAATTTTATCCATTTGGCTGAATTTCAATTTGATATGGTCAAGATTTACAGCCATATCTACGTCTTTTCCGGGTTCCATCTCTCCTTGAATTTCAATAGCTTGCGCCGGATCTGTAATTTTTACGTTTTTAAGAACCTCATTATTAGGGAGATAAACTGTTGCGGTATTTCCTAAAATAAATTTATCACCTTGAGCAGCTCCAAGTTTTCCATCATTAGAAATTCCTGCGGTTGCTCTCATTGTCGTAGCTAAACTCTTAATAAATAAGAAATGTTGGTCACCTGCAACTTGAATAAATTGCGGGCTGATTAATGCGGAATACAACAAAATGAAAATAGGCATTTGAATTAACAACGGAAGACAACCACCCATCGGGTTAAACTTATGTTCCTTGTAAAACTCCATCATTTTTTGTTGCATCATTTGCGGATT
>JBNMKP010000023.1:0-11604 GCA_050874405.1 bacterium | reverse complement strand
TTAAGGAGATTCCGAAATAAATTCGGAATGACAATTAATAATAGTGCAAATAGTAAAAAAGATAATAAAAACGTAAAGAACTTGCATTATTACCTTAATACCCTATTGCCTAAAAGGAAATTCGCATTTACTTTAGCTGAGGTTTTAATCACCCTCGGCATTATCGGAATCGTTGCAGCTATGACAATTCCAACACTTATGCAAAAGTATTACGAAAAACAAACTGTCAGCAGATTGAAAGAAACATATTCAATTCTTACTCAAGCACTTAAACTCTGCGGAGAAGAAAACGGTTATCCGGAGGAATGGGGATTGACCGGAAGAAACGAAGAAAGTACTGCTATTGTTGCAGAGAAAGTCATTCCATTTTTAAAAATCAACATTGACTGTGGTATGAAAATGGAGAAAAGTGACAAATGTTTTCCTAATAAAATACAACGATTAAATGGAGAAGGAGGAGAGCAGTCAATTTTAAATAATCCTAAATATTACGTGTCCCTATTAAATGGGACATCTCTTGCTATTGAAAGTGCTGAAGTTGAAGCCGACATGTATTTGTATTTTTTAGTTGATACAAATGGCACAGCTAAACCTAACACTTTTGGAAAGGACATCTTTGAATTTACTTATAAACCTAATTTAGGACTTATCCCATCAGGACACCCTGACAACAAATGGAACTCCTATAAAGATTTTTGCCATGATTTAGGAGATTACGGTTGGGGTTGTGCATATTATGTAATAAATTTTGGTGATATGGCATATTTACACAGAGCACCAAAAGCTGATCCAAAATAAACAAAAAAAAGATATTAAAAAAGGCGGTTCAATAATGAACCGCCTTTAAATTTATATAAATTAAATAACCATTAGTTGATTAAAAAGTACCTGCTGGTTTCTTTTGAGGAGTTGCACCAGGGATTGATTGCCAATTTGCAGCCATAATTTTTTTGAATGATTTCAAAGCTGTGTCTTCTAGTTCGCCTAATTCTTCAGCTTCCATAATCAATTCTCTCAATGGCATCAATGCTCTTTGATCTCTCAAAACGCCTAATGCAGCAGCTGCACCAGCTCTAACCAATTCATTTTCAGAACGATTTTTCATAACATCAATCAAAGCAGGAACTGCTTTTGTATCGTTCAATTTTCCTAGAGATGTAACGGCATAAATTCTAACATTTACCCATTCGTCATACAACATATTGATAATTTTATCAACAGCTTTTTTGTTACCAATTTCACCCAAAGCTCTTGTTGCATCACATCTTACGTTAACTTTTTCGTGGTCTAAAGATGCAATCAAGGCATCAGTTGCAACATCACCAATTTCAATCAAAGCATCTGTTGCAGTGATACAAACTTGAGGGTTTTCATCATTTAAAGCTTCTACTAAAGGTTCAACAACAATTGCACCGCCTAAACGACCTAATGCTCTTGCTGCACGAACTCTAACATCTACGTTTCTATCTTCACGTAAAGATTCAATTAAGTGAGTTGTAGCTGCGGAATCACCCAATTCGCCTAAAGCTCTTGCTGCATACAATCTTACAGATCCGTTTTTGTCGTGTTTCAAAACATCGATTAAAGGTTCAACGGCTTTTGAATCACCCATTTCACCCAAAATACGAGCTGCATTGTATCTAACTTTTTCTGAGTTACTTGTTCTCAAGTCAGTTAGCAATTCATCGAATGATTTTTTTACTTGTTTTTTCTTACTGTTCACACTAATTGTCATTATTTTCCTCCGACACAACAATAAATATTCATACCTACCTACTCTTATATAAAGTATTTGTTATGAATATTATTGCGTTTTTTATTATTTATGTGTTAACCTTTGTTTACAATTCATATTTTATTGTTAAGTTTTTCCTACTACTTATGCACTTTCTTGATGTCAGATGTTTGATTAAGGGTAAGACTGACACTTATTTATTTTGTACTACTATAATAACATATTTTTGAACTTTATACTTCAATTGTATAAATAATTTTAAAAATTTTTATAATTGTTTTTCTAAAGATACATCTAATTTAAATATAAAACGACAAAATTTTTAACATGTCTTAACAATATACTACACACCTTTGATAGTAATAATAAATTCTGTTCCAACTCCGACTTCACTAAATACTTGAATTTTACCATGGTGCTTATTTATTATCTTTTGGCTGATTGCAAGCCCCAAACCCGTACCAACTCCTACACCTTTTGTAGTATATCCGACAGTAAAAATCTTATTTAGATTTTCTTTTGGTATGCCTTGACCATTATCTTTAATTTTTACAATAAGGTTTCCATCTTGAAAATCAGTAGTAATTGTAATTTTACCTTTCGTATCTATTGCTTGGCATGCGTTAACTAAAATATTAGTAAACACTTGATTTAACATGTTCGGATAACATTTTATTGGTGGAATATCGCCATAATGTTTTTCGATTTCAATCTTATTTTTCGTTTCATGACTAATCAAATCAAGCGTCAAATCAATTTCTTTATTAATATTCGCTTCTTGCAATTCAGCTTCATCAAGCCTTACAAACTTTTTCAAAGAAACAACAATATTACTTATTCTTTGAATTGCTTCTTTATCAATTGAATTTATTTGAGTAAACATTTCCCTCAAATCATCTTGCTCAATTTGAGAAATCAATTTGGAAATAATTGAATTGTTTGACTTAATTGAAGCAACAGGAGTATTGATTTCGTGCGCAACACCAGCAACCAATTGACCAAGTGAAGCCATTTTTTCAGAATTTATCAATTGCAATTGAGTTTCTTTCAATTCGTTCAAAGCAGCTTTCAAATCTTTGACATTCTTTGCGTTCTTTTGATAAAGTTCAGCCCTAATAATTGCGTTGCCAAGTTGAGAAGAAACCGCATCAAGAATTTCAATTTCTTCATTTAATTCACGTTTTTGATAACTCAAAAGAACAATTACGCCAATCATTTTTTGCAAATGAAATACCGGAACAATAATTCTCAAAACTGATTGTTTAAAAGGTTCTGCGCCAACATATTCCATAAGAGAATAGCTTATTGAAATTTTACCGGAATTCAAATATTTCATCGCAAGTGCATCAAATGAAATTTCCGTACCTTTTGGAATATTATTTTCGCCATAAATCTCCTCAATGCAAAAGCCAGAGTCTTTTGATGATGCATAATAAGCTTTGAAACACCCGAACATTATTGCAAGTTCACGCAAACCGGAGTTCAAAATCATAGAAATATCCATTGATGCTCTTATGATATTTGAAACTTTATTAATTAATGCAATTTTAAAAGCTTGTGATTGAGCTTTTTGTCTGATTTTTTGAAGTTCATCATTTTCTTCTTCAAGCTTAGACAATTTATCTTTATAGACAGCTTTTTCCTTTTGATTATCTTTCAACATAACTTCTGAAGTTACATCTACAAGAAAAATAATCGTATAAGCACCACGCTTAACTGCTGTTAAATCATAATAAGAAGTATTGTTTGATGATGAAGTATAAGAAACTCTAGCAAAAAAGTTTTGTTTTGAAACAATTGCCTGAAAAACCGGAGAATACAAATCAACATTTTCACTATCCATAGGACAAAAATCAAATGTCATTTTGTGAGCGAATTTTCTTATATCTCCGAACTGTTGAAAAACACGACAAAAAATATTGTTTTTAAAAACAACATCTTCATAATTTCGGATTACAATAACAGGATCCCTATACTGATTAAAAAAGTCAAACTTTTTCATAACAAAATTATAGGTCAATTAAGGAGTTTAGGCAATTTGTAAAATTCAAATACCAAATTTGGGAATACTTTACATTTATCCTTAAAGTTTTATCATGAAAAAGAAACTTAATTTACCCGAAACGGAGAAAAAATATGTACAATCCAAAATCACATAAAGCAGAAGAATTCATCAATCATGAAGAAGTTTTAGATACATTAAAATACGCACAAGAAAATAAAAACAATGTTGAACTTATAGATAAAATTTTAACAAAAGCAAAACTTGGAAAAGGTTTAACACACAGAGAAGCAGCCGTTTTATTAGATTGTGAAATTGATGAAAAAAATCAAGAAATTTTTGCACTTGCGCAAAAAATCAAAGAAGATTATTACGGAAATAGAATTGTACTTTTTGCTCCATTATATTTGTCAAATTACTGTGTAAATGGTTGTGTTTATTGTCCATACCACGCAAAGAACAAACATATTCCACGAAAAAAAATGACACAAGATGAAATCAGAGAAGAAGTTATTGCACTTCAAGATATGGGACACAAAAGACTTGCGATAGAAACAGGAGAAGACCCTGTTAATAACCCTATTGAATACGTTTTAGAATCATTGAAAACTATTTATTCAGTTCACCATAAAAACGGTGCAATCAGAAGAGCAAATGTTAATATTGCAGCAACAACAGTTGAAAACTACAGAAAATTAAAAGAAGCAGGAATCGGAACTTATATCCTTTTCCAAGAAACATATAATAAAGAATCTTATGAAACACTTCACCCAACAGGTCCAAAACACAACTATGCTTATCATACAGAAGCTATGGATAGAGCTATGGAAGGTGGAATTGATGATGTAGGGCTTGGTGTTTTATTTGGACTTGAACTTTACCGTTATGAATTCACTGCATTACTTATGCATGCCGAACACTTAGAAGCAGCATTTGGAGTTGGACCTCATACAATTTCAGTTCCTAGAATAAGAAGAGCAGACGATATTGACCCATCAACTTTTGACAATGGAATTGACGATGATACATTCGCAAAAATTGTAGCCTGCATAAGAATTTCAACCCCATACACAGGTATGATTATTTCTACAAGGGAATCAAAAAAATGTAGAGAACGAGTTTTAAAACTCGGAGTTTCTCAAATCAGTGGAGGTTCGAAAACAAGTGTTGGCGGTTATGCACACCCAGAAGACTCTACCGAAGAAGAAACCGCACAATTTGATGTAGAAGATAGAAGAAGCCTTGATGATATTATAAAATGGCTTATGGAACTTGGTTATGTACCTAGTTTTTGTACCGCATGTTATAGAGAGGGCAGAGTTGGTGATAGATTTATGGAAATCTGCAAGGAACAAAAAATCCACAATTTCTGCCACCCAAATGCAATAATGACACTAAAGGAATATTTAGAAGATTATGCAACTCCAGAAACTAAAAAAGTCGGAGAAAAATTGATTGAAAAAGAACTTCAAACTTTTGACAATCAAAAAATTGAATGTGTAGTTGAACAAAATCTTCACAATATTGAAAACGGACAAAGAGATTTTAGATTTTAAAATTTAAAAAGGTCGGAATTAAATTTTCCGACCTTTAATATTTTTTAATTATTGTTCTTTTTCTGGGTGATAGAATTCAAATCTAAAATCAAAATCAATAACATCTGTATCTACATTCTTTGGTAATTTTGCAAACGGTGCAGACTTTTTGATAGTTTTAACTGCCAAATCATCAACCTGTTTGTTTCCGGAAGAAGTTTTCAATTTTACATCTGTAATTTTTCCATCTTTGTGAAGTATAAATGACACAACCGGAACTTCTTTAAGTTTAACACCTTTTGGTGGTGTCCAGTTTTTTTCAACTTTATCTTGCAATTTCATAATATATTGATATTGAACATCTTTTGCAAAAGGTTCATAACCTTTAATTTTAGACACAAAATATCCGGCTGAAAAACTCAATGCTCCAACCAAAACAATTGCAACAATAATAATAGTTAATACAGTTAATTTCTTCTTGTTCATTTAAACTCCTTTAAATACTTCTGCAATAGATTTGTTATAATCAGGTCTTAAAATTCCTTTTTCGGTAATAATTCCTGCAATAAGTTCATGCGGTGTGACATCAAACCCTGGGTTAATAATATTCACACCCTCTGCACAAATTGTTTTGCCATTGATATGAGTAACTTCATCATGTGAACGTTCCTCAATAACAATATCATCACCGGTTTTAATACTTGTATCAATTGTTGATAATGGAGCTGCAACATAAAATGGGATATTATGATATTTTGCAGCAATTGCAACGGTGTAAGTACCAATTTTATTCGCAGCATCACCATTTGCAGCAATTCTGTCTGCTCCAACACAAACCATATCAATCATACCTTTTTTCATAAAATATGAACACATGCCATCAGTAATCAATGTGACAGGAATTCCGTCCATAGTAAGTTCAAGTGTCGTAATTCTTGCACCTTGTTGACGTGGTCTTGTTTCATCTGCAAAAACTTGAACTGTATTATCTTTTGCAAATGCTGATCTTACAACACCTAATGCTGTCCCATATCCAACAGTAGCTAAAGCCCCTGCATTACAGTGAGTCAAAATTGTTGCGCCTTTTGGAACAACTTCTGCTCCATAATCACCTATTTTTTTATTAATTTCAATATCTTCAAGTTCTAATTTTTTACCATTAGAAGCTAATTCTTTTATCAATTCAGGAATATCAGATTTTGAATTTTTAATAATCTCTTTTTGTTTTTCAACTGCCCACATAAGATTTACGGCAGTAGGTCTTGCACTAGCCATATAATCAGCCTTATCAAGTAATTGTTTTATAAATTCTTCTCGTGGCAAATTTTGTTTAGCAAGTTCTTGAGCATACAAAACAACCCCATGAGCACCTGCAATTCCAATAGCAGGAGCACCACGAACAATCATTGTTTTGATTGCATCAAACATGTCTTGTCCATTTTTAACATCTACATATTCAAACTTGTCTGGGAATTTTGTTTGATCAACCATTCTTGAATATGTGTCAATCCATTCTATCGTTCTTATTTTTGATTTGAATTCTGCCATTTATATTTCCTTTTTATTATTAATTTCGTGTTTTTTCTCATACATATCTCGGATAAAATTTATAACATAATATGTAATAAATCCTGAAAAAGCATTTGTAACGGCACTCAATACTCCAATAAATACAATAAAAACTCCAAGTAACCATATTGGAGAATGAGTTATCATCGCAGTTAGCAAAAAGTTAGTAGTAAAGTTAAAAGCTTTTACAAGAATTGCCATAACAATTGCATATACAGTTGAGAATGCGATATTTGATACAAAGCCAATCAAAGCACCTGTGATAATACTATCTTTTATTGTAGTTAAATCAAACTTTCCGTCCATAATCAAATAAATAACTACAAGCGGAGCAGCTAAAAGCAATGCAGTAAAAAGCATAACCATTCCAACAAATGGAATAGGAGCTAACAATCCTAAAATTGCACCTAAAATCAAGCTTAACAATACAATTGTTTTAATTATAAATTTATCCATAACCTTAAATTTATTCTACCATTTACTTAATTAAAACTCAAATTTTTTCAAATCCTCTAAAGCATCAGGACTTCTTGTGTAAGAAATAGCAATCGCAATCGAATCCACAGTATCATCAAGTTTTGGTAATTTTTCAGATTCTAATGCAATTTTAACCATCTGTTCAACTTCTTTTTTACTTGCTCTACCATAACCTGTCAAAATCTGTTTAACTTCCATTGGAGTATATTCATAAATTGGAATTCCAAATTTTTCAAGAACTGTTAAAATAACTCCTCTTGCGTGAGCAACAGGCATAACTGTTGTTTGATTTCTGAAAAAGAATAACTTTTCAATTGCACAAACATCAGGTTTATATTTTTCAACAATAGAAGTCATATCATTGAAAATTTCTAACAATCTTGCAGATTCTCTTTCACCCTTGGGGGTTTGGATTGAACCGGAATGTTCAAGTTCAATATTTTTACCATCATAGTCAACAATACTATAACCAACAATTGCCATTCCGGGATCTATGCCTAATATCTTCATAAGAGTATTTTAGCATAAAATCATATTGAAATTATTTTTCTTGAGCTGTTCCTGTTTCATACCCCGGAACTAACAATGCAAGAGGAATAACTCTGCCTAATTTTGAACCAAATGAAGATTCTTTATTCATCATAGATGTTGCCATACACAAATCATCTACGTGAGGTGCAAAGTCACTTGTTTTAATATTTCTATCTACTTTTTTATGATAAATTTTCTCGTTAATCAAATTTGAAACTTTATTACCTAAATAAATACCCAAACCTAAGAATCCAAGAGTTGAAATTCCATTCGGAACATTTTTCACGCACATGTTGAAAACTTTTGCAGCGCTCTTTTTACTATCAATTTGTGGCATCAAATTTTGTAATCTTTCAGCATAATTGTTAAATATTCTTGAGCCGGTACCAACACACATAACCGGAACAATTACGTTACCTAAAATTTGATTTAATATTTCTCTTTTTTTAGCCTTTAAATTTGCTTTATCATCAACAATTGAACCTCCAACAAAACCCCCTACAACAGAAGCTGATGCCATAGAGATAATTTGAGGTTCTTCAAATTCAATTGCTTTATTTTTTGGCGAGTATTTGAAAATAGCCCAATCCTTTACCGGTGTTTTCATAATTTTTACAGGATTTAAAGAAAAACCTTTCATCTTTGCAAGTACTGCCATTACAGGTATCATGCCTGCAGCTGATGTTGCTAAAACTACAGCTTTTTGTTTATTATTTAAAGGTTTTTGCTCAGAATTTTCAGAAGAAAAACTTACATTCTTTTTCTGAGAATTCAAGTAATTATAGCTATTTACATTGCTTGATATAATTTTGTTAATCATAATCTTCACACACCTTTGTATATTAGCAAAAACCAAACAAGAAAAATATTGCTATTAATATTATAACACTTAAATATTTGTAACATATAATTGCAAAAACTCTTTATTATGTAACAAAATATTAAAAGATTTCTTAACCATGGCAAAAAAACATCTTTAGAATCATTTAAGGGGAAGAAAGTTTTAAATATCAAATTATGTCAATTAGAATTCCAATAGCAAATACAAATAAAGTTATAGCCCGAAATATAGTAAAACAAGCAGCAAGTGATGGTTTTTTACCTGTAATTGCTCTTGAAGCTTTTGTTGAAGCTGGAAGAACTTACCAAGCCTACCAAAGAGGTGGTTTTGACGAAGCCAGAGAAAGAATTACAGAAGAATTTTCAGGTGCTGTATTTTGGCTTGGTGGTGTAACCGCATTAAATTATTTATTTGAAAAACTTGGTCAAAAAATTCTTAAGTTGCCAAACAAAACAGTTGATATTGCAAGTGATAACGTAAGAAAACCTCTTGATAATTACTTAAATAAAGAAACAACTAAGGATGGTAAGAAAATTCTTGAAAGCACTATGGCAAAATTCAAATTTGCTAAAGTTATTTCAAGTGTTGTAATTGCAAACGCATTTATTGGTTTTGTATTACCTAAAATAAATCAAGCAATCACTCGTTCTTATCACAAGAATAAACCTCAACAAACTGAAAATAAACCATTGAATAATAATCAACAAATTTCAATGGATAATTTCACAAAACAAACAGATAAAAAAGACGACAAAAAAGACGTTTCTTTCGGTATGAATTTGTTATCAATTGCAAACAAATTCGAAAGTGACAGAAACTACAAACTACTTTCAGTTGATGCAGGAACAGCTTCAGGCCGTGCATACTCAGCAAGGAACAACGATGAAAGAGTTGAAATTTTATTCAGAGATTTAAGTTCAATTTACTTCTACATGTTCAATATGAATAACATGAGTAACTGGTTGAACAGAATTGAACAAAACGGAAATCCAACAAGACTTGACCCTGTTTCAGCAGAATTTGCATCTAAATATATGCAAAATTACATGGAAGATTCAAATGCTGAAAAAATTAACGTTGATAAATTTGCTAAAGATATGTTGGGCAAAGATGTTGAACTTCCACAAAACTTGAAAGATAAATTCACAGGTAAAGGAACAAGAATTATTAATACAGAAGAATTCAAAGCGGAATTAAAAAATCTTGTACCTCCTGAAAAATTAGATTCATTCAAACAAATTGCAGATAAAATGTCAAAACTTCAACCTAAAATCAAAGGAGTTTCAATCCTTACTGAGGGTCAAGCAAAAGATATTCTATCAGGCGGACATATTAATAATCCTGAATTTTTACAAGAATTCTTCAAAAATACTTTTGGCAACAAATTTATGGAAAAATACTCATACGTTGCTCAAAGCGATTTAGATAATGTTAAAAAACAACTTGTAGATTATGTGAAATCAATTGTTGATACTGCAAGAAAAACTGATGCTAAAGAAGTTACATCTCAAATGATTTCAAAAGCTTCTAACAAAAACTTGAGAATGAATGCTCTTAACTGGGGTGCAGGATTTATTACATCTGCATTGTTCTTATCTACATTTATTCCAAAACTTCAATATCAAATTACTAAATGGAGAACAGGTTCTAATTCATTCCCAGGAACAAAAGAATTTGAAAACAAAGACCAAACAAAATAATTCTAACTTGTTTCATCTGAAAATATGAATTTCACCCTAAACATTTTCCTAAAAAGTTTGTTAATGCTACAATTTTGGTATGGCTGGCACGTGGGACGAATTAATACAACAGATTAAAGATAGATTGGATATTGTGGAAGTAGTATCCAAAGATGTTGTCCTTAAGAAAAAAGGAAACAATTACTGGGGATTATGCCCATTCCACAAAGATAAAAACCCTTCATTCTGCGTAACTCCACATTTAGGTATTTATAAATGTTTTAGTTGCGGGGAAGCAGGAGATGCCCTAAAGTTCATAATGAAAACTCAAAATAAAGAGTTCAAAGATGTAATTATTGAACTTGCTGACCAATTCGGACTTGAAGTTCCTCGCACACACAAAAAAACAGACGGTTCATTAAAAGAAGTAAAAGAACAAATGATGGCAGCAACAATGGTTGCAGCTGAATATTATCACGACTTATTACTTCGTGGAAAAAGTTCAAATTCAGATATCGCACTTGATTATTTGACAAAACGAGGAATAGGAACAGATATTATTAAAAAATTTCATATCGGAATTGCCCCAAAAGCATATTCAACTTTGTATGACGAATTAAGAAAAGATTTTTCTAATGATATACTTGAAAAAGCCGGTCTGATTTTAAAAAGTGAAAAAGGCGGTTATATAGATAGATTCAGAAACAGAGTTATTATTCCAATACAAAACGAAAACGGTGAATTTGTAGCATTTGGAGCAAGAACTCTAGAAACAGACCCAAATGTAAAAATTTCAAAATACTTAAATTCATCAGATTCTTTGATTTATAACAAAAGTAAAATCCTTTACGGACTTTACACCGCAAAAGATGCAATCAAAGAAAACGACTCAGTAATTTTGATGGAGGGATATTTTGATGTAATTTCTTCCCAAGCTCACGGAATTGAAAACTGTGTCGCATCTTGTGGAACTTCCCTAACTCCAGACCACGTAAAATTACTTTCAAGATATACAAAATCAAGAAGAATTTACCTATCTTTTGATACAGACTCTGCAGGGCAAAAAGCAACTGCAAGAGGTGCTGCAATTATTAAAGAAGTTTTTGCAGGCCTAGGAAATATCAAACAATTTGACGAAAGCTATGTATCTTCTGATAATGACAAATATGCTTGCGAAATCAGAGTAATCGCACCACCTGAGGGCAAAGATCCAGATGAATTTGTTCGTTCAGTTG
>JBNMKP010000022.1:0-11669 GCA_050874405.1 bacterium | reverse complement strand
CCTCCGAATTCTCTTTTTACATGAGCGATTACAGATTGAATTTTATTTTTTGAAATACAATCTATCTTTGTAACTACAGTAATAATAGGTAAGTCGTAAGTCAAAACCCATTCTCGCATCTGAAAATCATTCTTTTGAATTTCATGACGAGCATCAATAAGCTGAACCAAACTTGTAATTTGTTCTCTTTTTAATAAATATTCTTCCAAATACTTCTGCCATTTGTTTTGAGCTTCAGCAGAAACTTTTGCATACCCATACCCCGGCAAATCCGCAATCATAAATTTATCTGAAAAATCAAAAAAGTTAATCAATCTTGTTTTCCCTGGGGTGTTTGATGTTCTTGCAAGCTTTTTATTATTTGCAAGCCCATTGATAAATGATGATTTACCCACATTTGATCGTCCAAGCAGTGGAAACTCCGGAAGTTTAAAATCCGGACATTGGCTCAATTTTTCTGCACTGATTACAAATTTTGCATTCATATAAGGTCTTTTCATTTAGAGGCCTTTTCTTTCTGTTCTTTTATCTTCTTTTTGTACAAAACTGTTTGAAATAAATTATACATCTTGTCATTATTTACAACTGTAAGTTGAGTTTTATTGTTCACAAAATCAATATGGAAAGATGATTCTTTATTAAAAATATTTGACTCTATATTTACAATTTGAAACAGCCCCTCAGTTAAAATACTAAGAGGCTCTTTCAAAAATGTTTCAAATGTTTTCCTTATGTCAAATTTTTTCTTCATAATTGAATTAAAAATTCTAAATTAAATTTTTTGCTGGAATACATTAATTCTTTGTTCAACTGCTGCTCTATCTGATGCATTTGGAGCTAAAGCTAAGTATTGAGTATAATATTTAACTGCGCCCTCGTAGTTGCCTTCAGCTTCATAAGATTGAGCTTTCAACTTAGCAATTGATGGAGCATTGTGATAGAAGTCAATTGCTCTGTTGCAATATTCAATTGCAGAAGCATAATTGCCTTCTTTGTATTGTCTTAAAGCAATTTCAAAGAATTCATTAGACTTCATTTCACATAAGTCAATATAGTGAACACCGTTCAACGCAATTCTATTATCCGGGTCAACCATCAAAACTTTTTGCAAAGCTTTTCTAGCAGTTCTGAATTGTTTATGTTGAACAAGAATTTCTGCTAAATATAATTCATCATCTACACTTGTTGCAAAATTGATTGCATTTTCAAATGTATAAACAGCATCTCTTTCTTGACCTAGAGAAAGATATGCTTCACCTTTAATTACAGTATCCATCAAGCTATTGCTTGCAGATTGAATAATGTAATTAAGATTGTCTTGAGTCAATTCCATTTGGTGAGTAATCTTACCTAATTTGATTTTTGCTAAGTGAAGTTTCAAATCGTTAGGAGTTCTTTGAATAGCTTCATTAACATAATCGTAAGCTAAATATACATCTTTATTAGTAGTGAAGTCTTTACTATCAGCTGTATCTTTAGACATTTCGTAGTAAGTATTAGCTAAACCAATAATAGCATTGTTGTTGTAAGTTGCATCACCTAACAATCTTGAATAATATTCAAGAGCTTGTTGATATTTCTTTGTTTCCAAAGACATATTTGCAACTCTATAGATACCCTCTTTATAGTTAGGGTTCAAGATAATTGCTGTTTTCAATTCTTCCATAGCAAATTCATGGTCAGATCTTCTTTCGTAAACTCCTGCCAAATTGATATATGGACGAGAGTTTTCCGGTTTTACATAAATTGCTTTTTTGAATGAATTGATTGCTGCAGGTTGGTTACCTTGTTTCAAATATAATTCACCTTGCAAGTTCCATGCAGGAGAAGAATTAGGATTGATGTGCAATGAGTGGTTTAACCAAGTCAATGCTTTTGTATAATCCCCTCTTCTTGATTCAACTTGTCCCATGTGGTACATAGAAGTCGGGTTGTGTGAGTTACATTTGATTGATTGTAAATAATATTTTTCTGCTTGGTCTAAATCACCGTCAAGCATTGCAATATTACCTAAGTTATCATAAGCAGGCGCAAATTGAGGGTTAATCTTTAATGCAACTTTGAACAAGTCTTGAGCATCTTTTTTGTTGCCTAATTTCAAAGTAGCAACACCCATTGCATTGTATGCTTGATAATAAGTACTATCTATACCAACAGCAGTAACAAATTCTTTAATTGCTGCATTTGATAAATTTTGAATATTTTTAATATATTCAACGTCAGATGACGTTTCTCTCATTAAATAAACTAAACCCTGAGCATAGTGAAGTTCTGCTTTTCTTGGGTATTTTTTCAATAATTTATCCAACTCTGATTGTGCAGGAGCCAATTTATACTGTTTTGCCATTGAAATCAACTGTAATGATTTTGCTTCCAAATCATTTGGATTTTTTGATAAAATATCTTTCAATTGTTGATCTGCTGTATCATAATTGTTATATTCTATCATTCTGCTAATATCAACGTAACTTTTTGATACTTGAGCTTTAATAGGTTGAGCAGCAAACGAATGAGGTGCACAAAGAATACAAGATGTTAAAATCATTGAAGTTACTAATAATTTTTTACAATTCATGTTTTCTCCTACTCTTTAGCTTAAAACTATTCTAAATCTAATAAAAATATTGTATAATAGTTAACAGAAAAAGGCAATAGGGTAAATAGATGGTATTAAACATAGAATCAAAACAGGATTTAGAAGATTTTAAGTCATATATTTTAGTAGAAAAAAACTTTTCTAAACACACCGCAAAAGCTTATTATTCCGATATTTTGAGCTATTTGATATGGCTTGATAATGAGAGGTGTGAAGACGTGAATTTCCCTAAAGTGAGGGAATATCTACACTTCATGCAGAAATTTAATTATAAAAAAACAACAATTGCCCGAAAGATAGCATCTATAAGGACTTTCTACAAATATCTTCACAGAGAGAAAAAAATAGACGCAAATCCTGCGCAAAATTTAATATCCCCTAAACGACCGAAATCTTTGCCAAAATTCCTCACAACGGAGGAGATAGAACAAATCTTAAGTAATATTAATATTGACACTCCAGCGGGCTACAGAAATCGAGCAATTCTGGAACTTTTATGGGCAAGTGGAATGCGTGTTTCTGAACTTAGCGGATTGAATTTTGAAAATCTTAACCTTGAACACAATGAAATAACGGTTTTTGGTAAAGGTTCAAAAGAAAGAATTATCTTGATTACAGACAGGGCAAAGAATTACTTGCAAGGCTACATTGACTATGCACGACCTCTAATTGCTCAAGAATACAATCATGACCCGATTACAGACTCTTCTCCTGTTTTTATAAATAAAACAGGATATAGACTCCAAACTCGAATGATTAGAAATGTCATAAATGATATTGTTGAAAAAATTGAACTGCCGAAAAAAGTTACACCGCACATGTTTAGACATAGTTTTGCTACACATTTAATTGAAAATGGAGCAGATTTAAGAGTTGTGCAAGAGCTTTTAGGACACGCAAGTATTTCTAATACGCAGATATACACCCACATATCAATGCAACACATGAAAGAAGTTTACAACGAAACTCACCCAAGAGCTTAAAAAAACTAAATCAATACAACTTCTTTAGTCTTCAATGTTTCTGGAACATTGATAACCCTTTGATTTGAACTTCCAATCCATTTCAAGCTATTGTCTTTCAATGCTTCAACAAATTCGCCTTCTGCAACAACATCAATATCACTTAGTCCTTCAAGGTCGCAAATTTCTTCCCAAGTATAGCCTGTATAAAGCCACACAGTTTTATCAGGGAAAAGCTCTTTACATTTTTTAGCCAATCTGAAAACTTCACTTCTATTATTTGGAAATAAAGGATCTCCGCCACTAAATGTAATGCCGGAAATATATGACTTATCCAAAGCTTCAAATAATTCATCTTCTGCAGCTTTATCAAATGGAAGTCCACCTTTTTCGTCCCAAGTTATAGGATTTTGGCAACCTTTACAATGGTGATTGCAGCCTGCGACCCACAAAACAACTCGCAAGCCATCACCATTCAACATATCTTCTTTTGTAATATTATGATAATTCATTACATACTTACCCTATCTTTAATCTCTTCCATTTTTGCGGCATTAAGACGAGTATCGCCTTTAACTCTTGAATATGATAAGTAACCGTTCATTCTGTCGATTTTTGTAAGGTTTTTGCTTCCGCATTTTGGACAAACGTCCATATTCAATTCTTCGTGTCCACAATCATCACAGTAAGATAATGATAAGTTTACACCCTCATAGAAACCTTTATCCATAGCTCTTTTGATAAGTGTTTCAATTGCTTTAGTGTTGTAAGAAATTGGATATTTTACGTATTGAATTTTACCACCGTTCAACAATTCCCAGAAACGGCCCTCTAAATCTTGTTTTTCAGCAGGTCCGATATTTTCTGTAACGTGGCAGTGGAAACTGTTTGAAACGTATCCTCTATCAGAAACTTTATCAACTACACCGAATTTCTTACGGAATTGTTTAACTTGTAAACCGCAAAGATTTTCAGCAGGAGTTCCGTAAATTGCGTAAAGATATCCATCTTCTTTCTTGAACTCTGCAACTTTTTTGTTGATATATCTCATTACTTCAAGAGCAAATTCACCATCTTCTACTAATGATTTGTGGTTATAGATTTCTTGCAATTCATTCAATGCTGTAATACCGAATGAAGCAGTTGAAGATTTCAATACCGGTTTAATCTTGTCATGAAGACCTAAATGACCGCCGTAGAACCCGCCTTCACAGAATCCTAATGGATTGATTGAAGCTCTCATTTCACCTAAGTAATCATAAGTACGTTTGTGAAGATTTCTAATCATTTCCATATAGTAATCAAGAACTTCATAAAAATCTTTGCCCTCTTTTTGAGCTTTTGCATAAATCATTGGCAAGTGTAAGCTGATTGCACCAATGTTAAATCTACCTACAAATACCGGTTTATCATTTTCATCTGCTGGGTATTCGCCACCTTTTTCGTACCAAGGAGAAAGGAATGCTCTGCAACCCATTGGAGAAACAACACGTTTATATTTTTTGTACATACTTGCAATGTAACCTTCACCGGTTAATGACAACCAATCCGGATACATTGATTTTTTAGAACATTCAACACCTGCGTCAAATAATTCTTCAAGTTCACAACCTTTTCCGTGCAAGTCTTTATCATACAAGAAAACAATTTTAGGGAACAATACAGGTTTTTTGTTACCTTTTTTACCTTGTCCTTCTTGTCTTACTCTCAACATCATTAATGATGCCATTTTTTCAAATTTACCTGTTCCAAGACCCATTGTTACTGTGATAAATGGATAATCACCACGACTAGAAGCTACAGTATTGAACTTGTATTCCCAACCTTGGAAGCCGTCATGCATATCATTTTTAACATCTTCAACAGCAGCGGCATCAGCTTTTTCTGGAGATAAACCAATATTGATATATCTTTGATAATGCTTGTCATAAGTTTTTTGAGCATAAGGAGCCAAAATCTTATCAACTTCTGGAACAGTGAAACCACCATATTGTTGGCTTGCTGCAGCCATTACGATATCACCGATTACATCAAAAGCAACTTCTAATGTTTTTGGTTCATTGTACCAAAGGTTACCCATTTCGAAGCCACCTTTTAATACATTTGCAACATCAAATAAACAGCAGTTCATTGTGTCACGTCTTGCTGACATATCGTGAATATAAATATAACCATCACGAACAGCTTGAAGTTCTGGTACAGTTAAGAAGAATTTTTTGTACAATTCTTTGTTCAACTGATTGAAAATCAATGATCTTTTTGTAGATACCAAAGCAGAATCGGCATTTGAATTTTCTTTATCACCGATGTACATAATTCTTTGGCTTTCTTGATAAACTTTATCTAACATATTTACAAAATCTATTTTATAATCTCTGTAATTTCTATAGCTTTTTGCAACTTTTGGATTGATATTTTCTAAAGCATTTTCTACAACACAATGCATTTTGAAGATTTCAATTTTTTGTTGTCTAGTATCTAATACACTTTTATTAACGAAATTACAAATTTCTTCAATATCTTTATCACTTAAATCAACAAGCATTCTTGCTGCAGATTTTTTTACAGCAGAGATAACTTTTTGAATATTATAATCTTCTTCTGTTCCGTCTTTTTTGATAACCTTAACGTTATTAAGATTAATTTTTGGCGAAATACCTATAACTTTACCCATTGGATTCACCGCCTCAAGAGATCTTGGCTTGCTAACAGCCGAATTATTTTTAACTTCCCCCAAATTAGAAGTTTTAATATTTAAAACATTCCCATCTTTTAAATTTTGCATAATAATCTCCTTTTTTCTTATAAAGGTAGAAATTGCTCTCCTATATTTATAAGAAACTTTTCAATTCTCCCAAATTCTGTCCCGAGGTGGATTACAACCTTTTAAATTCCGGCTATAACAGCTACGGAGCAGCAAATGATTCACATATTACTTTCCTTAAATTGTCATGTATTATTCTACTATAAATTTTCATTTCATGGAAGAATTATTAATAAAAATTAAATCTTTTGGTAACAAAAATTAAACCTTTTGATTGAGAATTTTTGACACAAAACTTAATAAATTGACAAAACCTTTTAGCCATAAGATTTTGACATGTTTATAAAAATTTTTCCCCTCAATAAGAAAGAAAAATCTTAGGTTAAATATGAAGAAATTTGTTTTAAATTTATTAACATTTCGCATGCCTGCAATTTGTTTTAAACTTTAATCTTCAAAAATATTATAAAAATGATAAAACTGATAAGGATACTTTAATGTTGAATATTCCAAATACTCAACATATTTTTCTTTTAGTTTTTCAAGTTTTTCTTTATTACTTCCGGAATAATCAATATTTTCTAAAGAAACTTTATATTCATTATTTTCTTTAGCACATAAAATATTGAAAACTTTGCAATCCATAAGCAAAGCAAATCGTAAAACACCCAAAGGCAAAGAAATTTTATGATTTAACAATTTCGCAGAATAATTAATATCAGGACTCCCTGCAGAAATTCTATCACCTGCCATAAAAACAAATTCACCTTTTTCAATTTTATCTTTTATTTTTATAGACGTATCTACATTTATT
Organism: bacterium; assembly: GCA_050874405.1. GTDB lineage: Bacteria > Cyanobacteriota > Vampirovibrionia > Gastranaerophilales > Gastranaerophilaceae > Zag111. The sequence continues at coordinate 4,533 of JBNMKP010000022.1, read as the reverse complement.
TCCTCAACAGGGAAAAGTTCAACATATTCATCTTTTATCAAAAGACTATTGATAAATTCATTAAAAACCTCACATTGAGATTGTTGCAAAAAAACATTGATTTTCACATTCGGAACATTTGCAATCTTCAAAAAAGCTCGCATCATTTCAACACTTCCGATATGGTTTGTAATAAAAAATGCGCCTTGTTTTTTGTTTATTAAATCCAGAATAAAGTCTTTATACTTAGAATCTGCAAATTTTATATTTTTAAATTCTCCAACATAAGCAATCATCTTATCAACAAGAGAATTTGCATAAGACAAACTTTGTTTAAATGAATTCAAAATTGATGGTTTTAATGATTTATCTTCTGTATATTCGTATAAATATTTAAAATAAATATCTGAAGAATTCCTTATATCAGAATTAGAAATAAAAGTGAAAAAACAAACAAAAAATGCAATTAACCTAACGGGAAATTCGCCAAAATGTTTGTATATTTGCCAAGTCAAACGCAAACGTTTTACTCCAGCAGATTTTTCTTTTATATTATACCATTTTGTAATTCGACTGTATTTTGAAATCATAAACTACATTCCAACAACGTATATTCATGAGTTCCAATATTTTCATAAATATTAGAAACTTCTAAACCTGCATCTTTGACAAGTTGAATCATTTCAGATTTTTTGTACATTTTACTATTTCCATTTGCCATACAAGTAAAATACAAAGAAATCTCAATTAAAGACAACTTTGATGCTTCAAAATATTGATTATCAGTGAAAGGTTCTAAGATATAAACTTTAGTTCCTTTATCAGCTGATTTTTTAATATTTTCTAAAATTCTTTTTATTTGAGCTTTAGAAAAGCAATCCAAAAATTGGCTCATCAAAACTGCGCCGGAAATTTTAGGTAAATTTGGCTCTTCTTCAAGCATATTTACAGAGTAAAACTTACATTTTTTTAGTTGGTCATTTTTACTTACAACATCAATATTTGCTTTTAAATCAAGCATTGAAATATCAATATTCGGATTTTTTACAAGACAAACTTTTTCAAACCCACCTGTATTTCCACCTATATCAAAAAGTTTTTCTGGGTGCTGAGAAGCAATAATATTGTAAACTTCTTCAAAACAATTGTCTGAATAATAATTATCAAATTCATACCAACTTTTTTTAAAAGTTTCTGACATTTGCGGTAAAAGCGGATATAAGGTATCACTATCTTTATAAAACTTCTTCAAACCCATTGGTTTTTCACGAAGAAAAGATTCTGTCATTTCACTTGCTCCAAGATAGCAACAGTTACGAATAAAATTGAAATTAACAATTGTCATCTTGTCATACAAAAAGCTTTTTCCAAGTTTTGTAACAGAAAATAAACCTTCTTTATCGCAATCAACAATCCCAAAAACTTGAGCAGACTCTAAAATAGTATTAACAGCATACTCAGAAATTTGTAACTTCTCCATAATTGAACTTGCAGAAATAGGTTGTTCATCAATTAACTTTAAAATACCCAAATCCAACATTGTCCCAATTGTTTGAAAAATCATTGGAGAAAAAACTATTTTTTGTGCATCTGCCAATGCTTCTACTGCAGAATATCCTCTATTTTTACGTCTGTACTTTACTCTTCTCATAAGAAAACTTTACCATGAAAAGTCTATACAAACAAATCCTCCCATAGAAAATGAGAGGATTTGCAAAATCTATAATTTGTTTTTAACTATTATTTACTTCTGAACTTCTTTCAAAGTTTTTAATGCTGCAATTGCATTTGGAAAACCAACATAAGGCATTGTTTGGATAATAGTAGCAGCGATAGTTTTTTCATCATTACCCACTTTCAAATTTCCGATTATATGGCTTTTCAAAGTTTGAGTATTACCTGTAGTTGTAAGAATTACGATAGTCATAAGTTCTCTAGTCTTTAAATCCAAACCTGTTCTGGTATAAAAATCTCCAAAACAAACTTCCGTTAATAATCTTGCAACTTCATCACCCATATTATCCGGAAGACCTTTCAACATTTGTTTAATTTCATCTGAATAAATAGGTTCTTGAATAGCTTTACCTTTTTCAAATCTATCGCTTTCAGTTGTAGTTGTTTGATTTGCTATAGGAGTTTCTATTCCACGCTCTTTGAAGACTTCATTCATTACCCCAATTGCGTTCAATGTTTTAGGAAATCCAATGAATGGAGCACATTCATAAATAGCTTCTCTAAGTTCAACAGGAGTAACTCCAACATTCAATGCGGCATTGATGTGTGCTTTCAATTGAGGAAGTGTTTGTTGTACAGACAAAGATACAACCGTAATCATTTCTCTTGTCTTCATATCCAAATCACCAATTGTAAATACTTCACCAAAAATGTATTTTTGTAAAATATTCATCATTTCAGCATCATTTCCTGTTTTTGGTAAAGCTTCTCCACCAAAAAGTTTTCTAAAATTGTCTTTACAAATTTCTTCTCTTGTCACAACTTTATCCTCATTATTGCTCATTGCAAGGGCAAAACACCCTTGCAACAAACTTAAAAATATCATTATACTTGTAATTACTCTTTTATACATATTATTATCCTAATACTTTTTTCACATCTTCTGCAATAAGTTCTTTTGTCAAGTGATAACGTTTGTATAATTCATCTAACGGAGTTCTGTCGGTAAATTCTTTTTTACCACCGAAGTTCAAAACTTTCATATCTGAATCAGCATAAAATCTTGAAATTTTTTCGCCAAAACCACCATCTAATTGACCATCTTCTAATGTGATAACCAATTTATGATTTTGTTTTAATTCTTCCAAAAGTTCTTTATCTATGCCAGAAATGAATTTTGGATTAATTACAGTTGCGTCAAATCCAAATTGTTTTTTCAACTCGTCTTTAACATCTTTAGCCAAGCCTAAGAAATTACCTAAACCAAGAATTGCAACTTTTTCACCCTTAGTTTCAACCTTGAACTTGTTCAATATTGAATAATCAGTTGTATCTTTAACTCCGCTTGATACAAGAGCCAACGGAACTCTAATTGCAACAGGGTGTTGAGTTTGATTTAGTGAATATTCAAGCATTGCAAGGTATTCTTCCTTTGTTGCAGGAGATAGATAAACAATGTTTGGGATATTTGAAACTAACGGAATATCAAATGAACACAAGTGAGTTGCATCAGCTCCTGATAATCCTCCCCAATATACAAGCATTGTCAATGGAGAATTGTTTAAAGCTAAATCTTGTGACATTTGATCGTAAGTTCTTTGAATAAATGAACTCATAACAGCAAAAATAGGTTTAGCTCCGCTTTTTGCTAATGCCGCAGAATAAGCCATAGCATGTTCTTCCGCAATACCAACATCTGTATATTGGTCGCCTAATTTTTCTCTAAATTCTTTATTCCAACCAAATACCCCTGGGGTTGCAGCATTGACAGCAATAACTGTTTTGTCTTCCTTAACTTTATCTAAGATAAATTTGTTAGTTATTGAATTGTAATCTTCAACAACTGGAGTTGGCTCATCGTTTTCTTTCTTATCTAAAGTTCCAGGCATAATCCAGTGAAAAGCTTCTTTATTTTCTTCAGCAACTTTCAAACCATGACCCTTTTGAGTGTGAATATGTAAAACTACAGGGTGATCAGCATCTTTAACCTTTTTAAATGCTTCAATAAGTTTTTCAATATCATTACCCTCTTCAAGATAAAAATATTCAAAACCTAAAGATTTAAAGAAGTTACACTCTGCTTGACCTTTTGTTTCTTTTAACAATTCCAAGTTTGAATAAAGTCCGCCATGGTTTTCTGCAATAGACATATCATTGTCATTTACAACAACAATAAAATTGCTTTTTAAAGTTGCAGCATTATCTAAACCCTCAAGAGCTTCACCACCACTAAGTGAACCATCACCAATAAGAGCGATTACATTGAATTTTTCACCTTTCAAATCTCTTGCTTTTGCAACACCACAAGCCAAGCTTACAGAAGTTGAAGTATGGCCAACTTTGAACAAATCATGTTCACTTTCTTCCGGAGCTGTATAACCTGTATATTTCATATAATTATCAGGATTTGTGAAACCCTCTTTTCTACCGGTAAGAATTTTGTGCGGATAACATTGGTGAGAAACATCAAAAACAACCTTATCAATAGGAGAATTGAATACATAATGCATTGCAATTGTTGCTTCTATAATACCCAAATTCGGTCCCATGTGACCACCAATTGTATTAACTTTTTTTATAATTAGTTCTCTCATTTCATCAGCTAAAGAGTTCATTTCACTGATAGAAAGCTTTTTAACATCATCAGGTGTATTAACTTTGTCTAAAATCATGTTTTTCTCCTTTCTCAAACTATCAAATTCGACTTTCTTATATTTTACAACTTGATAGCAACTATCAGTCAAGAGAAAATTTTTATTTTTTTTGAGGGAATAAGGTGCTACGCACGTAGCTTTGCCACAAACATTAGTAAAAAGTTATTAATCGAAGCAATAAGGAAAAGGGCAATAAGTTCATTCCGTTTTATTTTCCCTCCCTGAT
>JBNMKP010000021.1:0-11825 GCA_050874405.1 bacterium | reverse complement strand
ATTATAACCTGTTATAAAGGTTATAATATAAAGTGGAACAAGTGATTGGTAACAAAAATCTTGTCATTACTGTATGTGTTAAGTAATTCGTTGACAAAAAATGTTTTAAATAAATAAGAACATTCATAAGGAGGCGAAAATGAGAAACAGTACAAATAACAAAAAGGAAAATAAAATGAAAACACTTATATACTTAAAAAATACAATAAAAATATAAAGAATTTGTTCCTTAATACTGTAGTGTCGAAAAAGGTACTTGCCTTTACTTTGGCTGAGGTTCTTATTACTCTCGGAATTATTGGAGTCGTTGCAGCGATGACTATTCCTACCCTTTCTCAAAAATTGTACGAAAAGCGAACAGTTACTCAATTGCGTGCAGTTCAATCAATTCTTGCTCAAGCAATAAAAGCTGCAGAGGCAGAAGATGGTGAAGTCGAGGGTTGGGGATTGAAGCAAAATCATTCCAAAGAAGATGCTGAGCTTATAGCCGAAAAACTCCTAAAACACATGAAAGTTGCTCATGATTGTGGAACTGAACCTGATACTAAAGGTATTTGTATTCCAAATATTTCTTATACTTACCTTAATGGTGGAAAATCTCCTAATTACGCAAATAAAACTACTATGTATAAATTTGTATTGAATAACGGTGCTTCTATCTTTATGCAAAGTTATGCTGATAATTCTGATAATGATGAGGGTTATATCAATTTTAATGTTGATGTAAATGGCCCGAAACCACCAAATACTGTTGGAATGGATTTATTTGACTTTAATTATAGTAGAGGTTCTGTTAGACCAAATGGTGCCCCAGGTTCAGAAGCTGACGGGAATTGCAGGAAAAACGGTTCCGGTTGGGGGTGTGCATACTATGTTTTGCAAACAGGTAAACTATTGAAATAACTATTTCTCTTGGTTTACACCATAACCAAACATTGCAAAGTCGTATTTTATAGGGTCAATTGGGTCAAATTGTTTTAGGTTTTCTGTGATTTCAATTACAGATTTGAAGTCGTTGGCTTTTCTTGTAAGTAATCCCATTTCTCGAGAAATTCTACCAACATGGACATCTAGTGGAATATATAATTCTGATGGTTTCATAAAATTCCAAATCCCAAAATCTACAGGTCCTTTTCTAACGAGCCAACGGAGATACATACACATTCTCTTCATTGCTCCGCCTTTTTTAGGGTTTGGAATCATAAAATAAAATCCTTGACCTAAATTTTTATCTGCTTTTGCATAAAAATAATCAGTCACTGTTTCAAATAATTTATCTTGCGAATGCCCGTATTTGAATAGTTCTTCAAGTCCACCGTCTTTCGTGTATAAGTCTTTTAAAATAGAAAAAATAGCTGAGAAATCTTCCGGTTTTCCAAAACGATAATTAAAATCTCCAATAATTCGTGGCTCAAAATTCTCTATAAAGTTCAATGGTTCATTTTGTGCAATTTCTAATAGTTGGTCAAGTTTTTTGATGAAAAGTTCTCGTCTACCATAAGCAACTAAAGATGCTATAAAACCAGATATTTCGATATCTTTTTTGTTTTTAAATCGATGAGGTATTTGCATTGGGTCATCTTTAATAAAATCAACTGTTTCGTAAGTTTTGACAAGTTTATCTATTTCCGGTTTAGTAATCATTTTTATCTCACATTTGAATTTATTGCAAATAAGTCTTTGTTAAATTCTCTAAAACTATTAATAATTTCACTTACAGCAGGAATTGATTTGTATAATTCAGGACTTTCTTCTGAACAAATTGCGATAATTTTTCCGATTTTTGCTGCTCTAGCTGATTCAATTCCAGAGATTGCATCTTCAACAACAATACATTCTTCCGGTTTCAATCCAATATTTTTTGCTGCGATTTCATAAATATCCGGAGCAGGTTTCCCTGGGATTGTTCCGTCAGAATAAACAATTTTGTCTAAATCAAACCATTTTGCCAAGTGAAAATGCTTGATATAGAAATCAACATTATCTTTTTCTGACATTGTTGCAATTGTTCGTGGAATGTTATTTTCTTTTAAAAAGTCTAAAAACTCTACAACTCCGTCTGCCAAATGGAAGTTATCTTTGTCTTTTAAGCACATATTTCTGTAAACTTCTTCTTTTTCAAATGCTAACTTTTCAACCATTTCCGGTGTTGGTTGTTTGCCGATTGCGTATTTAATGATTTCTTCATTTGTTCTTCCGAACATATATTTTAGCATCTCTTCATCAGAAAAAGGAGTTCCTCTAAGTCGTCTAGAAAATTCAACCCATGCTTCTTTGTGCTTTGGTGAATCCCAGTATAGAGTTCCGTTAAAATCAAAAATAATTCCTTTATATTGTGTCATTTTACTGTTTTTCCATAATCTTGTTGTATAAATCTAAATATGTTTGAGCTTGTTTTTCTTTGTTTAACATTTTGTATGAATATGCCAAATTGTAATAAATAGATGGTTCGCTATTTCCTGCATCTAAAGCTCTGAAAAAGTTGTATTTTGCGTTACGATAATCTTTTAATTTCAAATAAGCACAACCCATATTATAATATCCGTAAGAAAAATCGTCTTTAAGTTTAACTGTTTTTTTGAATTCTGATAGTGCTAAATTCGGTTTATCTTGGATAAAATAAATGTAACCTAAATTGTAATGTGCTTTGTAATATTTCGGGTCTTTATTTATTGCTTCGTTGAACATATAAATTGCTTCGTTGATTTTGTCTTTGTCTTGCAAAATATTTCCAAGAAGCAAACAATCTTCCGCAGAACGACTTTCTTCTGTTTTCCCTAACAATATTTTTTGCGCTCCGTCAATGTCATTTTGAGCGTAAAGAACTTTTGCTTGTTCTGAAATCGGATCAGCTTGAACTTGTTCTGGTTGTTGCTTTTGCCAAGGTAAAGTCGCACTGTTTGCAACATTCAAAAAAGCTCCACTCAATATAACTAAAGTTAAAATAATCTTTTTCATACAAAAATTATAGAATAAATTCCTAAAATTTTCCACTAAAATTTTTTATTTAAATTCTTTAATAATTTCTTTAAAATAGTCAGAATTTACTTTTGCTTTTTGTGCGCAGGTAATACCATTTAAAGCATTTGTTGTTTTAGGGTTGCAATATGATGCCATACTTGTATATTTAGTCCCATTATCGCCCATTGTTTTAAGTTCTCCATCAACAAAATGAAATGTAAATAAATCGTATCCCCAACGGTTTGGTGGATTATTATATCCGTTCAAATCAACAGAAACCCATATGTTACCATTATTCTCGGTATTATTTTCAAATAATAACAATGTCCCATCTTGTAGTGCAATTTGTCCATCATCAAACCAAGAACCACTAACATCGGATTTACCGTCTAATGACTTATATGGTTTGGCATTTTTGTCTGCAGTATTCCATTTGTAGCCGTAACAAGGAAGTAAATAGTTTACTTTAGCATCTGAACCACAATCAAAAGCACCTTGAAGATAGTTCATAAATGTCAAATAAAATGTTCCGTATGGGTAAGTCATAGGGTCCAAAGAAACATCATCAGCTTCCATTTGTTTAAATACTTGTTGAACAGTAGAATATGATTTAAGGAATTGCGAATGTAATCTTTTTGCCTTGTAGTTATTAATTAAACTAGGAATTGTCATCGCCGCAACTATTCCAATAATTCCGAGTGTGATTAATGTTTCTGCCAATGTAAATGCAAATATCTTTTTGCTTTTTTGTATTAACCTCTTATTCATTTCTTGACTTTTATTCCTTTTATACTGACTTATAAATCATAATACATGAATTATAAGTCATAAGATATTTTTGTCAACTAATATAAACTATCAATATGGATAGAGAAGAAGTGATTAAAATATTTGCAGAGAATTTGAGAGCTGAACGAGCAAGAAAACAGTTTTCGCAAGAAAAACTTGCTGAAATGGCTGATATTACTCCCGAATATCTTGCAAGAATAGAAAAAGAAAAATATAGTCCATCTTTGATTGTTATTGTTAATCTGGCTTTAGCTTTGAATATTTCTGTAGATAAGCTAATTCCTTTAGATAAAATTAAGTAATTTTTTGAAATAATATTTGACGATTTTTAAAAAAGGGTAATAATGTTGGTGATGTCTCTTTTACTGAACTTATCCTGCTATTACTCCTTTTAGCAGGAATTTTTTTATTCAAATGTAAAAAGTTTGACTGCAGGAATATTAAGTGCGTTAGAAATTTTATTTATTGTTTTGAGAGTAATATTACATTTTCCGTTTTCAATTTGGCTAATTCTGTGCTCTGAGATATTAATCATTTCACCAAGTTGAGCTTGGGTCATATCTTTTTTTATACGGAAAAGTTTGAGCCGAACTCCAAATTCTTTAAGAAAAACACTATCTAACATAATAGTATTTTAACAATCTTATATTGATAATTAAATTATAGTAAACTATAATTAATATTATAATATATTATAAAGTCATGGAGATATTAATATGGATAATGTAATAAAGAAAGAGGAACAAATGTACGGCAACAAAAATCATGTCTTTACACAAGCCAAACAGAGTGACGTTGTAATCTCGAACATGGTACACGATGAAACCCTCACCCCAACCCTCTCCCTTTACAAAGGGCGAGGGAGTGAAGTTAATGAGATTCTGAATCAAGTTCAGAATGACAATTATAAAAATCTTTACGCCTTTAACCTTAAAAAGAAACTTGCATTTACACTTGCGGAAGTCTTAATTACACTAGGCATAATCGGAGTAGTTGCAGCATTGACAATTCCTAGTTTAATTAATAATTACAAGGCAAAAAGATTACATTCTCAATTCCTTAAATCTTATTCTACTGTTCAACAAGTATTTAAACAAATGGAAGCAGATGATGTTTTATTAGATCCAAATACTTATGGTGAAATAATGTTTTATAAAACATTCATGAATTATTTAACAGGTGCAACAGATTGTTTTAGAAATCTTAAAAATCCGGCTTGTGCTCCAGAGCTTAATTCTGATTATTATTCGACAAAGAAAGATTTATATAAAACCTTAGATGGTAGCAAAACTGTAATACATTGGTACTTTGATGATGGCATGATTTCATTACAAGATGGAACTTTATTGATGTTTGAAAATCCTGGTGGAGAAGATGGAAATATCTGGGTTTCAGTTGATTTGAACGGCTATAATAATCCGCCAAATCGTTGGGGATATGATTTATTTACATTCCAATTTGTTGATGGAGAGCTTAAAACAATGGGTGATAAAGGTACGATTTATACTGATGCTGAAATATATTGTAATCCTAAAGGTTCGGATAAATTAAATGGTGTTGCCTGTGCACATAAAGCAAAAGTAAATTCAGATTATTTTAAGGATTTGGTTAAAGATTTCAAATAAGCAATATCTTCTGGAGTTAGATTTTTTTTTGTTAATATTTCGTAACAAAAGACATCAATTTCCTAAAGATTTTCGAAAATGAGCCGTAAATAAGAATAAGAGTACGAAAATTATGAAAGGAAAGGCTCAATACTATGGGAATGGCTGCTTCACAAGGTAGATTATTAAGCATAACTGCCAGACTGTCAAACAATGAGTTTGAACAGCAGTCCATTGCTTATTCTAAACAACGTCTTTCTGATGATTCTGAACAAATTAATGACAAATACCTTAATGCTTTAAATCAAACAAAATATCAAATTTTAACAGGTTACAACGGTACAGAAGCTTGTTATGAAGATTTGAGCTACAACCAATTAACAGGTATTAATACTGTTGCTACCGGCAAACAATATATGGTTAAAGATAACAAAGGTAAAGTTTTGGTATCTGAAGCTATTGCTCAAGCTTTTAGAGAAAATAATGGTGATTATAACAAATTCTTATATCAATTAGGTTATTCTCAAGCAAATATTGATTTATCAAATTCTGCATCTGCAGAAGAAGCTGTTCACCAAGCTTGGGATAAATACCTTGTATCTGTTGGTAAAAGTATAAATGATATGGATAGTCAACATATCTTATCATTTGGTTATACATCATTTAGTAATGATGCTTTTGATGGCTTCCCTACTTACAACACTGCTTATGCAGCTTCAGCAGATGGAAGTGATTCATTCAGCTTGCAAAAAGAGGGTGGACGTTATTATACAACTCGTTCAACTGTTGTAGCAAGAGAATATACCGATGAAAATGGTGATACTCAAACAGGTGTATATTTCCAAACTCCAGAACAAGAGGGAACTGATGAATATACTCAATTGTTAGATGTTACTTACAACACAGCTACTGGCGAATTTACTTATAAGAATGATAAAGAACAAGAAGTTAAAGCAAAAACTTTGTATGCTTCTTTAGGTAAAAATGGTCAAGCTATTGTTAGCGAAGATGAAAAGAATTATTTAACTTATAATAACAACACAAAATTATACGATTCAGAATCCGGCATTAGTTATAAAGTTACTGAAAATGTTACAGCATTAAACTTTGAAGGTACAACAGCAGCTCAAAGAGAATTGTACGATTATGCATTATCTTTAACAGAAGCTTATTATAACCAAGGTAAATCTGGAACATTAGAAGAATTAAAAGCTAAGAATTCTGATTACAATGATTCTGGTAAATTGAACTACTACAAAAATATCTTTAATGAAATGAGAACTTCTGGTTTTACAACGTTGAAAGAATCTTATTCAGATAAATTGTCAAAAACTGAAACAACTTCAAATATGACAAGTGAAAATAAAATTTTCCAAGATTCTCAATGGTTTGTAAATCAATTAAAATCTGGAAACCTTGTATTATCTTACTACTCAGCAACAGAAAAAGCATTTGTTGGAACAACAATTGATGATGATGAATCAATTACTGAAAAAGAAGATAAATCAGCAATTGCAATTGCTGAACAAGAATACAATACAAGTTTGGATCGTATAGAAAACGAAGAAAAGAAATTCGATATGCAATTAACAAAATTGGAATCTGAACATTCTGCTCTTCAAACAGAATATGATTCAGTTGCTAAAGTAATTAGTAAAAACGTTGAAAAATCTTTCAACATCTTCAATGCATAAAATATTTTAACTTATATTTTTTCCCCTACACATTAATTTTCGTAACTTTTTCCCTGCCGCTTGTTCAAAGCGGCTTTTTATTTTGTTAGTAGTATAATCTTTTTATGCAAGGTCAAATTTATAAAATTCATTCAGATTTATATTATGTTCAAATGGACGGAAAAACTTTTGAATGCAAAGTTCGTGAAGTTTTGAAAAAGCAAAAAGAACGAATTGTTGTTGGTGATTTTGTTGAATTTGATAATGGAGTTATTTCTAAAATTTTACCTAAAAAAACTTTTATTCCTCGTCCTGCAGTTGCAAATGTTGATCAGCTCGTTGTTGTTTCAGCTCTAAAACACCCTGATTTGGATTTTCACCAATTGAATAGGTATATTTCACTTGCAAAATATTATAAAATTCCTGCGGTTTTGTGTTTCAACAAAGAAGATTTAGGGTTGAATTCAGATATGCAAGACAAAATTATCTCTATATATGAACCGTTAGGGTATAAGATTGTATTTACTTCTGCATTAGAAAAACGAGGTATTGAAGCTTTTGGCAAGGTTCTAAAGGGTAAAGTTTCTGCATTATGCGGAAATTCCGGTGTAGGAAAATCAAGCCTTGTAAATGCCTTAAATCCGAATGTTAATCTTAAAACAAAGTCAATTAGTGATAAATTGAAACGAGGTACACATACAACAAGACATTGCGAAATTATTCCGCTTGATTCAACAACCAGTATTGTTGATACTCCTGGGTTTAGCAATATTAGATTTGACTTTATTTTGCCACATGAAGTTGATTTGTTGTTTAATGAAATGCTCCACGATAGAGAGTTTTGCAAATATGGAAATTGCCTTCATATAAATGAAGACGGCTGTGAAGTTCTGAAAAATCTTGATAAAATTGACCCAACACGTTACGAAAGTTATATAGAATTTGTTAATGAAGCTTTAGAGTATAAAGAAAAAGTAAAATATAACGGTGTTAAAAAAGAAACTTCTCAAAAAGTTAAAAACAATAAAGTTATTGCAAAGATTAGCGGCAAAAAACGACAAGCTGCACGAAATACAATGAAACAAATGATTTATAAGGAAATAGAAGAAAATGCAGATGAATGATTATATTGATTTAATAAATCACAAGTTAGATGATTTTATTCCTATTGAATATCCGCAAGATATTTTCAAATCAATGAAATACACAGTTACTCTCCCTGGGAAAAGATTACGTCCTGTTATGTGTTTGGAAACTTGCAGAATGCTTGGTGGAGAAATTGAGAATGCTATTCCAACAGCTTGCGCAATTGAAATGTTGCATGCTCAAACGCTTATTCATGACGACTTACCTTGTATGGATAACGATGATTATCGCCGAGGAAAATTAACAAACCATAAAGTTTTTGGTGAAGCAATGGCGGTTCTTGCAGGTGATGCTCTATTGACTTATGCTCCACAAACAATTACAAAGTATTCAAAAAATTTATCTCCATCTGTATTGATTCGAGTGCTGAATGAATTCTTTCATTATGCCGGTGCAGAAGGAGTTATCGCAGGTCAAGTTGTTGATATTGAATCTGAAAATAATAATTATAAAGAAGATGAGAAACCAAAAATTTTAGAGTATTTGCATGTTCATAAAACATCTGATTTATTCCAATTATCAATGAGAACAGGTGCAATAATTGCAGACGCTGATGATGAGAAATTAAATGCGGTTACTGAATTTGCAAAAACTTTTGGTTTAGCATTTCAGATTGCAGATGATATTTTAGACGAAGTTTCAACTTTTGAAGAAATGGGCAAAACCTTAGGAAAAGATAAAGCTGAGGGTAAATTAACTTATGTTTCATTGTACGGTTTAGATGAAGCAAAATGTAAACTTTCTTGCCTATTTGAAAAATGCCATGCTATAATGGAAAAGCAAAATTTAAAATCAGAAATTTTTGAAGAGATGATTAAGAAAATAAATAAGAGAGTAGGTATTTAATGTTTTTAGATGTAGCAAGATCTACTATTGCAAACAACGGGTATGAAGTAATTATTTGTGGAGTAGCATCTGCTTTTTTTGCTCAATTGATTAAGTTTGTGTTATTTACAATAAAGAATAAAAAAGTGAATTTTAAAATATTTTCAACAACAGGAGGTATGCCAAGTTCTCACTCTGCAGGTGTAATGGGTTTATCTACAATTGTTGGAATTTTACAAGGTTTTGATTCAATTATTTTTGCAGTGTCATTAGGTTTTTCTTTGATAATTATGTATGATGCTGCCGGTTTAAGACGTGCTGCAGGAAAAACAGCAGCTTGTTTAAATAAAATGATGGAAGATTTTTATCACCATGATTTGCAGTCTGTGGGTGGTAAATTGAAAGAACTTTTAGGTCATACACCATTAGAAGTTTTGGTTGGTGCTGTATTTGGTATTTGTTTTGCTTATTTGTTCCACTGGTTTGTGTTGGGATAAGTAAAAGTTCTGAATTTTTAAAACTTACGTAGGTCGGCTTTACCAAGCCGACTTATTTATAATATAATAATACTATGAATTATAGACGAGTATTTGTTTCAAATTCTATTATCTTTTTAACTATTGTTACTTGTAATAGAGTTCCGATATTGCTTAATAACCTAAATTTGATAAAGCAATCATTTAAGAATGTTTTAAAACTGTACAAATTTGAATTAATCGCATTTGTTGTTCAACCAGACCATATTCATTGTTTGATTAAACCAAAGAATATTGCAGATTATCCTAAAATTGTTAAATCTTTTAAATATTCTTTTACAAAACTTGTCGGCTTAGTAAAGCCGACCTACATGAAGCTTTGGCAAAATAGATATTGGGAACATACAATAAAAGATGAACAGGATTTGAATATACATATCGATTATATTCATTACAATCCGGTGAAACATCATTATGTAAATAATGTCAAAGATTGGGAATATTCTTCATTCCATAAATTTGTTAAAAAACATTTGTATGACGAGAATTGGGGTAGTTTTGAAGATGTTAAAGATATAAAAAATTTGAATTTTGAATAATTTAAAAATATAGGTTTATTTTCAAAAAGTAGGTCGGCTTTACCAAGCCGACACGTAACATTTTATGTAAACTTATAAATAAATTTTAGTATTTTTCAAAACTTCATCTGATTTAGTTATTTTATTTTTCTCTTTTTGAATTTTATCGACAGCTGAATCCCATACTTTATCTTCAAAAACAGGACTAGATGTTTGTTTTAGTCTTTCATTTTCTAAATATTTTTGAGTCTTTTCATAACATTTATCACGTTTTTCAAATAATGATAATAACTTTTTAAATCTTTGCACAATTGCGTTATCTGTAAAAGATAGCAATTCTTTTAAATTTTCTTTCTCAAAATTAATAAGGGCATCTTGTTTTGTTTTAGAATTTACATTTAGAATATCAATTCCATTTGTGGTTTCAGAAACTTTAAAAGTATCAAAAGGGTATTCTTGGGTATGTTTTTCAAATGTTTTTGCAATGTTTACCCAACGATTTGTATTGTTTTTTATACTTGTTACGTCCATTTTTGCGGTGAAGTTAACTTGATCCATTTTTGCCCTTTCTCTTTTTTATTGCATGCTTAAAAAATCCTAAATAAAATTTTTTGCGCATACCAAAATATTTATTATGAAATATTAAGTATTTTTATATTAGATTGAAAAAACTTATCTTGTTTTGTACAATGATTGCATAAAAGGAGTGTTTTATGGGAGAAATACAAAAAAGAATTTTGATAGTCGATGATGACGATGAAATCAGAGATTTGTTGGAATTTGATGTTCGCAGTAGCGGATATTTTGTAGATACGGCAAAAGATGGTTTGGAAGGACTTAATAAAGCCTTAAATAACACTTATGATTTAATTTTGCTAGATGTTATGATGCCAAAAATGAATGGTTTTGATGTCTGTAAAAATATAAGACAAGCGAAACTTTCTATTCCTATTTTGATGCTTACTGCAAAAGGTACAATTGATGATAAAACTACCGGTTTTGATTATGGCGCCGATGATTACTTAGTCAAACCTTTTGATATTCAAGAGGTTTTGTTGAGAATAAGAGTTCTTTTGAGAAGAAATTCTGTACCTGTTGAAGAAACTCCTTTATCAAATGAAATTTTGCGAGTTGGCGATATAGAGATTTTTCCGGAATCTTTAGAAGCTGTAATTGTTAATAAAAAGACAAAATTAACTCCGACTGAATTTGAAATTTTGTATTGCTTAATGCAGCATTTCAATCACCCTGTTACTCTTGCAACTTTGCTAGATGAAGTTTGGGGCTATGATAGTAATGAAGACGTGAGAATGCTGAGAGTTCATGTTGGAGGTTTGAGAAATAAAATTGAACCAAATGCAAAAGAACCAAAATATTTGCATACTGTAACTAATGTAGGTTATAAGTTGACACCATTTGCGCAAGAGTAGATATGAAAAAGTATAGATTTAAAAGATTAAAAATAATTGAACAAATTGCAATTGTATTTTTTATTGCGGTAGTAATTCCGATGTCTATAAGTGGTTTCATTATTAATAATATTAACCAACAATCAGTAAGACACCAGTTAAGAGAATCTGCGATTCTTGTTGCGAGTATGGTTTCTGACGAAGTTGATTTCTTTTTAAAAACCAATGAATCAACACTTGCTCAAATTGCTGACACTTTAGAATATCTTCCGTCTAAAAAACTTAAAATAAAGTTTATAAAAGATGTTGCAAAGCGTTATCCTAATTGTGATGATATTATTATTGCAAAAAATCCGCAAGAACT
>JBNMKP010000020.1:0-12267 GCA_050874405.1 bacterium | reverse complement strand
CTTTTGGAGTGTTAGGGTCACAAATTGTTTCACCGATTTGAATATCTGAAAAACCTGCGATACCTACGATATCACCTGCAGATGCTGATTCAATTTCGACTCTGCCTAAGTCTTTAAATCCGAAAAGTTTAACAATTTTACCTTTTTCTTGAGAACCATCAGCGTGAATCAAACAAACTTGGTCTTGTGAACTTACTTTTCCGTGAGCGATACGACCAATAACGATTCTTCCTACGTATTCGTTATAGTCAAGAGTTGTAGCTCTGAATTGGAATGGTTCGTTTTCATCACCATCTGGAGCTTTGATATTTTTGATAATGCAATCAAGTAACGGAGTCATATCTTTTCTTTCATCGTTCAAATCTTTAATTGCAAAACCGTTTAAGCTGCTAGAAAAGATGAATGGGAAATCAATCAAATCTTCTCTGTCAGTCAATTCTGTGAATAAATCAAAAACTTTATCTAATGCTGTAAGAGGTTCAGCTGCAGGTTTGTCAATTTTATTGATTACAACAATAATTTTCAAACCTAATTCTAAAGCTTTTGATAATACAAATCTTGTTTGAGGCATTGGACCTTCAGCGGCATCAACGATTAACAATGCGCCATCTACCATACCTAAAACACGTTCAACTTCACCACCGAAATCTGCGTGTCCTGGGGTGTCAACAACGTTAATTTTTGTTCCTTTATAGTTGATTGAAATGTTTTTAGAAAGAATTGTAATTCCTCTTTCTCTTTCCAAATCGTTACTATCAAGAACACGTTCTTCTACGTGTTGATTTTCACGGAAAGCACCTGCTTGTTTTAACAAACAGTCAACTAATGTAGTTTTACCGTGGTCAACGTGAGCAATAATTGCTATATTTCTAATGTTTTCATTACAAGTCATACATTCCCTACCATTCGTAATTTGTTTAGTGTAATTTTTACACTTATATCATAAAACAGAGATTTTTATTTTTCAAGAATATTTACATTATATTAATTTGAATAACTATTTTTTGATTTCTTTAGTTATTCTTGCGATAGCCTTTATGGTGTCAGTTTTTTCAAGTTTTGCAGCTATTTCGTGAGCTTCATTCAATTCTTGCAAAGCTTGAACTTTATTTGAATCTTTTAGATATTTTGCAATCCTTATTTTTACATTACAAAGCATATTTTCATAAACGTCAACAGGTTTTAATTTTCTTGTAATTGTTTTATACCTGTTTTCAATTTTGTCATAGTTTTTGCAAATATCAGATAGTGCTCTTTTTTCTTCAAATAGAATTTTCAATCTTTGCGGACTTTTTGAATCTTTTTGAACAAGAACTTTGTTTAAATCTTCACATCTTGCCATAATGTGTACCGGATCGTGAAATCTTTTTGCGACTGCAAGTGCATTATATGCAAGTTGTTCCAAAACTTCTGTTTTTCTACAATTTAATTTTATTAAAAAACTATAAATAATACCTGCTAAAGTTCCGTTCCCAAAGCTAACAAGTTGTTCTGCCAGTCTTTTTGAATTTTTATTCATCAATTCTCTTTGAGAATTTTTTTCAAATTTATCTCCAATAGAGGTTAACATTGCATAAAAAGATGATGGGTCAACTTGTTCCTTCTTTTTTGAAGAACTTATAACTTTTTTTGATAAATATTGAAATGCAGATTCGGGATTGTTTAATTGTTTTGGGGTAAAGGTTATTTTTATCATTAGGGTTGCATATCCTTTCACAAGATATAACAACCATAAAAATAAAATTTGCTAGTTTGAGTGTTTTTCTCGATATGCATAGAAAGAACAAGACAAACAAATAATTCCGAATATAATACCAAAACACATTGTCCAATGGTATGAATTTAAAAATGCTTTAGTATAGTCAAGTCCGTCATTAACTAATATATTTCTAAAACTATCAAACAACGTGATTGTAACAGCAACACCCAGAATGTTTCCTAAATTTCGTGATAGAGAGAGAATTCCGCTTGCAATTCCAAGTTCTTCTTTTTTTACACTTGTGATAATTGCGTTATTAGACGGAGATTGGAAACAGCCGTTACCTATACCCATAATTATTGATGCAAGAATAATTTCCCACATTTGAGTATGAGTGTTAAATGTTGTAAAAATTATGAGTGCGATTATATAAATAGATGGTCCGACAATTGTAAGTAATCTGCTTCCGTGTTTGCCGGCATAACTTCCTGCAAAAGGAGCAACAATTGATGACGCAACAGAATACGGTAATATTAATAAACCTGTTATAAATGCGTTATATTTTACAATTTCTTGCAAAAAGAACGGCAATAAAATTCCATTAGTGAACATTGTCATATATGAAGTCATAACCGCAATATTTCCAAAGGTGAAAGTTTTTATTTTAAACATTTTGAAGTTGATTAGCGGGTCATTGATTTTACTATCTCTGAAATAGAATAATCCTCCAAAGATAAGAGTTAAAACACCTAAGACTATTATTTTTAATGATTTCCACCCCCAAGTGTGTCCCTCAGAAATTGCTAGTAACAATGCAAATAATGCAACTGTAAAATATAAAAATCCTCTGTAATCAAATTTAAATTTTTTCTTTTTCATGTATGCAGGCAAAAGTTTGTATGAAAAATAAGCTCCAAGTAGTGCAATTGGAACAGAAGGAAGAAATATTGTTCTCCAACCGAAATAGTTTATCAAAGCTCCGCCGATTGCAGGCCCGCTCATTCCACCGACAGCAACCAAACTTGCATTTAAACCAAGGGCTTTCCCTCTGTTTTCACCCTTGAATAACGTTGCAATAACAGCAGGTCCGTTTGCAATCATAATAGAAGCTCCTAAGGCTTCTATACATCTAAAAGTTAGTAGCATTGCAAAGTTCGGGGCTGTGCAGTTTAATGCTGCTCCTAGTGCGAATATAAAGAAACCGGAAGCATAAACTTTATTTTTCGGGAAAATATCGCCTAATTTTCCAAAGAATGGCAAAAATACGGTTAAAACCAACATATAAGCAATAATTACCCATTGAACTTCTGGTAATGTTATATTCAAACCTTTTGCAATCGGATAAAGTGCTAATTGTACAGTACTTGAATCAAGCATTCCCATGAAATTGCCGAGAATGACAAGTAATGTTATTACCCATTTGATTTTTTTATTTGCCATGACAAAATTAATTCTAGCACGTAAGATAACTAAATAATGTAAAGATTTGTAATGCCGAAATATCCCTTAAATCCTTTATTATTCTTAAAATATACCATTTTTTATTGAACTGTTTTCTAAAATATGATATAATAATAATGTTCATGTTATATACTTTGGAGTTTGATGAGGATGATTTTACATAAAAAACAAGCTTTTTCGCTTACCGAACTATTGATTGTTTTAGTCGTAATAGCAATATTATTTGCAGCTATGGCGCCTATTGTTACAAAACGTAGGAATGGAGCTGATATTGCAAACGAGAATGTTTGGAATTATGTAAGTGATGATGACCAAATGGACGCTTTTTATGATCCTGGTATGCGTACTTGGACGTCAACTGCAGTATTTGGTTTTACACCATCTAAGTTGGAATCTCCTTATGCGAAAACAATTATCAAAGCTAAGCCAAAACAAAGAATGATTCAGTTTAGATATGGTTCCGGTACAGGTATTTCGGCAGGAACATTGTTCTTAAATGATAAGAATAATATCTATATGACATCTAATAATGACAAGCTTGTCAATTCTGATAAAAGTAATAGTACAACGGCAGCAGGGCTTGGTGCGTTGTCAAATCGTTCAAATGTTTCTTATTCTGTAGCTTTAGGTTCTGAAGCATTTAAAGGGGACAAAGATACTTCTTCCGCAAATGATAGTATAATAAATGCTATTGGTCATGCATCGGGAAAAAATTTAAAAAGTGTTTCAACAGTAACCTCTATTGGCGCATTATCTAATCAATCAAAAATAAACCCTCAGTACACCGTTGCAATAGGAGGTCAATCTTTAGCATCTTTTGATTATAGCCCTAAAAGAAGTGTTTATGTTGGATATAGCACAGGGGCTGGCGAAAAAAATACGAATGATGTTGGCTATAACACAATCCTTGGCTCATCATATCCAGGGGGTGAGGGTTCAAATTCAAACACTATCTTAGGTTATAATTCTTATACAAATGGGTATGAAGCCGCAAAACACATTACTGCAATAGGTGCTTATACTTGTAACTCAATTAAAGGTGTAAAAACAGATTCTGCTAATGCAGGTAGAACTTGTATTGGTTATGGTTCAGGAAGTCAATATAAAAATACTCCAGATGCGTTTACTCAAGATGATTATGATAGAGTTTTCTTGGGTGGAACTCCGCTTGGGGGATTTAATGGCCGAGGTGTTTTAGAGGTTCACAATGTTAATACTTCATTTAACTCTGTAATGACAAATGAAGCTTCAACTATTTCTCTACCTAGTACATCTGTTGTCTTGAACTCAAATATCGCTGTTAGAGGTGGCTTGTATTCAATGACACCTGCTTCTGAGGATTCTATAACTCCAGTTTTAAGTGGTCATTATAATATTAGAATATCTCCGGCTTGGACAAATAGTTTAAGTGGTCCAGTTTCTGATGGCTGGGGCTTTGGAAGTGGATTCTGTAAAGGTGACTGGTATATTAGTGTATCTGGTTCAAGGTCATACAAATGTACAAACAAATGGGGGAACCCAGGACCTAAATCCGGTGATTTCTTAGAATCAAAGAATTCTAAATGTGCAGCAACTGGTGTTGTTGATAAATATCCAACTTTGGGTGACTGCGTAAATTTGGGAACCTCTTCTGATAGACGTTTAAAAGAAAATATTTCCGAAAATCATGCAGGTTTAAAAGAAATTTTAGCTTTGAAACCTTATGAATATATTTTCAAATCAGATAAAAAGAAAACTCCGCAAGTTGGTGTTATCGCTCAAGACTTGCAAAAAGTTTTCCCTAATTCAGTACATAAAAGTGATGATGGATATTTGCATATCAGATGGGACGAAATGTTCTATGCAATGATAAATGCAATTAAAACTTTAGATAAAAAGGTTGTACAAATTGCATCAGAGATTACTGGTATGGAATCAGATGTTAAACAATTAAAATCTGAACATAGTAAAATTCAAAAACAAATCGCATCTCTAAACGAAAGAGCTGCAAAACTTGAAAGAAAATAATGGAGTCTTAGAGTATGAAATTAAAAAAACATATAGGGTTTACTTTAGCAGAACTTATGGTAATGCTTGCAGTTTTAACAGTATTACTAGCGGCATTTGCACCTGTATTTACTGTGAGATATAAAAATTCTGCAGCAGAGAGTGTTTGGTCATTTGTTAAAGGTGACGATGAATTTGATATTTACTCTAATCCTCTATCAGATGTTTTGACATCTCAATTGTTTATTGGTATGCAACCAACAGATAAAGCTGACGTTAGTAACTATTTAAAAGCTGGTAGTAATGTTTTGTATTCTAAGCTTGTAATTCGAGCAACTAATAAGTTAGGACTTTCATTTGGAAGTGAAAAACAAAAACAAATAAGATTTCAATATGGTACCTCTCGAGAGGGCAAAAACGTAGGTTCGATGTTTGCAGGAAATCAAAGTATTTTGCTTGGTGGGGATTATAAAAAAATTTCTGATTCAGCAACAGGTAATACCGCATTTGGTTCCGGAGCTCTTGATGCTTTAACTTCAGGTACATATAACACTGCATTTGGTACAAATGCTGGTAGCAAATTAACGACCGGTAAATATAATACTCTTATCGGTTATGGTGCAGGTAGTTCTATAACCTCATCTGGTTATAATACAATCATTGGGTATAATGCAGGTTCAGGAGCTATTGGTAACCGCAATACTGTTATCGGTAATTATTCCGGTACCAAAATGGGTGATGATAATACCGTAATAGGTGAATACGCAGCAACAAAACAAATAGGCTCTCATAATACTGCTATTGGTTATGGTGCTCTTAGTGTTGGCTCTTCTGCAGCTGATTACAACACTGCTATTGGTTATCAAGCAATGATGACAACTAGTAGTCTGGGAAGTTATAATACCGCAATTGGTGCTGAATCTTGTAATTTAATGACTGGAAGTTATAAAACTTGTATTGGTTATAAAGCAGGAAGTATTGCATCTTCATATACAAAAGATCTTAATTTATTTTCTGATGGTACAGAAAGAATTTATATTGGAACTAAGCCGGTATTTAGAACATCTTCTGGTAAGATGGATTTTGACGGTGTATCTGTTTTAGAGGTTCATAATGTTAATACAAGGACTGGTGGATATCCGTTCACTACTCAAAGTGGTAAATTCGGAAGTTCTTCTGTTGTTGTTAACGGTAACCTAATTGTTAGAGGACAACCGTATTTAACTGCAAAGTCTGCTTTTTATCCTGATACAGAAGATTCTAGTGGATATAGAGCACCTGCTTTGGTTGGTTTTAAAAAGGAAAGACCTAAAGATGCAACCCATTTGCATACTTTTATGGGTTGGGACGGGGCTAAAAAAGATACCCGTGTAATCGGTGGTTCTGGTGACCATAGAGTTCGACATGCAAAAATCAATGGTCGTACAAATTGTACTTGTGCAAGACGTTGTACGGCAGATACTGATGGATACTATTCTTATGATTGGCGTTCTCGAGTAGAAAATGACTCTAAAAATACTGATGGTTACAGATGGAGAGGTCCTTATAAAGATCTATCTCTTGGAGGTAAAAGCTGTGAAAATAAAGCAGGATCAGACCATGAAAGTATGCATGTAGACTTGAACGCAGCTCATGGTCTAGAGAATTCTTGTTGTCCTGATTTAGCATCTGATATTAGATTGAAAGACTTAACAACTATATTTGATGATGGTTTAAATGCGATTAATCGTTTGACTGTTTATAATTACACTTATAAATCAGACGAAGAACAACAACCGCAAGTTGGTGTAATTGCTCAAGACTTGAAGCGAGTATTTCCTAACGCTGTATCAAAAGACAAAAAAGGTTACTATCAAATCAGATGGGACGAAATGCTATATGCTGCAATCAATGCTATCAAGACTTTAGATTCTAAAATAGAAGCTTTAGCTTCTCGAGTTTCTAAAGATAGAGCTAGAATTGCAACACTTAAAAAAGATAATGCAAATTTAGAAAGGAAATTAAATTCTTTAGCTAATGAATTAACTGAATTAGAAAAGAAATAATTTTTTCTAGTTATTTAAAGTTAAGAGGCGCAAACTTAAATTTAAGTTTGCGCCTCTTTTTAATCATCTATGTGTTTCTAACTAGTTGCAACCACAACCGCAAGAACAAGCCTTATCTCTTAAAGTATCAGCTTTATCAACGTGTTCCCAAGGAACATCAATATCTGTTCTTCCCATGTGACCGTAAGCTGCAAGTAATTGATAGAATTTACCACCATTTTTAGATGGTAAGTTTCTTAAATCGAATTTCTTGATGATACCAGCTGGTGTCAAATCAAAGTTTTCAGAAACAAGTTTAGAAATTTCATCATCTGAAATTTTACCTGTACCGAAAGTATCAACCATGATTGATAGAGGTTCTGCAACACCGATAGCATAAGCTAATTCGATTTCACATTTGTCAGCCAATCCTGCAGCTACAATATTTTTAGCTACATAACGAGAAGCATAAGCAGCTGATCTGTCTACTTTTGTCGGATCTTTTCCAGAAAAAGCTCCGCCACCGTGTCTAGAATAACCACCGTAAGTATCTACGATGATTTTTCTACCTGTCAAACCTGAATCACCTTGTGGTCCACCGATTACGAATCTTCCTGATGGGTTGATTAAGATAATTGTATTTTCATCAGGTTTGATTGATTCATTTTTGAATACATAATCAATAACCATAAGTTTAAGGTCTTCTTTAATGATATCTTGAACTTTTTCGTTATCAGAATAACCGTTGATTGTTGGATTGTGTTGAGTAGAAATCAAGATTGTGTGAATTCTTGAAGGTTTTCCGTCAACGTATTCAACAGTAACTTGTGATTTACCATCTGGTCTTAAGTAATCAACAAGTCCTTCTTTTCTGATTTGAGCCAATCTGTAAGATAATTTGTGAGCCAAGCTGATTGGTAATGGCATAAGTTCAGGTGTCTCGTTACATGCATAACCAAACATAATACCTTGGTCGCCGGCACCGATTTCTTCTGTTTCCACAGTAGATGTATCAGCATTTGTTTGTCTTGATTCAAGGGCTTTGTTAACTCCGTTACCAATATCTGTAGATTGTTCATCAATACTTGTTAATACTGCGCATGTATTTGCATCAAAGCCACCTGCATTTGAGCCAACATAACCAATATTTTTAATAGTATTTCTTACAACTTGTGGAATATCAACATAGCAATCTGCCGTTATTTCTCCGCAAACTAAAGCCATTCCTGTTGTTACAGTTGTTTCTGCCGCAACTCTGGAATGATTGTCCTTTGTCAAAAATTCGTCCAAAATCGCATCGGATATTTGGTCGCAAACTTTGTCAGGGTGTCCTTCTGTAACTGATTCAGAAGTAAATAAAAAGTTTTTTGGTGTCATCTTTTTCTCCTTAATTTATTTTCACCGCCGGTAAGTTTTTTAATTCCAACCCGGCACTCCATTTCTATCCAGTGTAGTTCAAAGATTTTGTTAAATCAAATTTTTATTAATTTTTAATAAGAAAAAAGACATCTTTATTAAAAAGATGCCTTTTATTCTGTTAAATTTTATTAGAATTTATTTGTTTTTCAATTTTTCAACTCTTGCTGAAAGATTTGACACTTGTGTTTTCAATGTAATGTTTTCTTTTTCAAGTTGTGCAATTTGACTTTCAACTTTTGTTGTTCTGTCAATTAATGCAATTATTTTTTTGTCTAATTGTTTGATTGCATTGATTGAAGCATAGAACATTTCGTCCCATCTGATTTTGTAATATCCGTTTGCATCTTTTGATACTGCGGTTGGAAATACTTTAATCAAGTCTTGTGCCATAACACCTACGTGTGGAAGTTTTGCCTTATCATTTTTGTAAGTGTAATTGTAAACTTGAAGTTTATTTATTTCGTTTAGGCCTGCTGTACTTTCTTTGCCAATATTTTTTACTCTTCTGTCACTGTATAATTTTGGACAGTAACTTTGCCAACCGGAGTATGATGTTTGGCTATTTGTACAAACGTGTCCACCTTTATAGTCACCTGATGTTATTGTAGAACCGGAACCTTTAACAGCATCGTGTTGCCATGCAGTTAGTTGGTTTCCTACAGTGAAGAATAGACTTCCTTTTACTATTAGGTTTCCATTAATTACTGTTGTCGTGTTACCTTTAATAGACGGTTCATTAATTAACCCTGGACTTGAAGAACTAAGGTTATGGATTTCTAATACCGCATCTCCGCCATAGTTATATGGTTTTGAACCTACATAAGTTCTTTCAATTCCATTTGAGCTATCTGTACGAGCTGAAACATTTCTTGCTCCAAAATATGTTTCACTGGTTGTGTTTGCATGAGGTCCTGAATTATAACCAATACAAGTTTTGTATGAACCAGTTGTAATTTCTCCGCAGGCATTATAACCAATTGCGGTATTGAAGTTTCCTGTTGTTAATTTTTGTAATGCATAGGAACCTAAAGCCGTGTTATTTTGCCCGCTTGTAATACTCATCAATGCGTGATCTCCGGCACCTACGTTATATTGACCTGTAGATGAACCGCTCGGACCTGAATTCGCACCAATATAGGTATTATATGCACTTTTTACTCCTGT
The DNA here is from genome assembly GCA_050874405.1 of bacterium. GTDB lineage: Bacteria > Cyanobacteriota > Vampirovibrionia > Gastranaerophilales > Gastranaerophilaceae > Zag111. The sequence goes on along the minus strand of JBNMKP010000020.1, from coordinate 2,514 downwards.
ACCTGCAGCATATCCTGCAAGGGTATTATAACCGCTTGTTGAATTTTGACCTGCATAAGAACCTACAAAAGTGTTGTAATTCCCTGTGGTTGTACCGTTACTTCCTGCATAAGCACCTAATGCCGTGTTACTTTGACCGGTTGTAAGATTAGCTAGAGTATTACTTCCTAGAGCTGTGTTATATTTACCTTTGGTAAGCTTAGTTAATGACTCATAACCAATAGCAGTATTGTTTTTAGCCTCAATTTTTGTTGCTTCAACATTTCCTAGTTGATATTCTCCACCAAGAAGCATGTTCTTGCCATCAACTAGCCAAGTCCCTGCAAAAACACCTCTATCTCTAGTTCCTTCGCCATATCTAAATTGAATTTGGCGTTGGATTTTTTTAGAAGACGTTATACCACCAGATCTGACAATAAGTTTTGATGATGGTTTCATGCCGGTACTTATATCTTCTTTAGATTCCGGAGAAATACCAATAACTGCTGTTCCGGAGTAATTTGCATCTCCTGCATCAAAATATGCGTCCATTGGACCTGCTGTAAAACCTGAACCGTGCCAAGACCAAATAGCACCTTTGTTTGCGGCAGTTGATCTTTTCTTACTTGTAATAAGAGGTGCAAAAGCTGCAAAAATTATTGTTAAAATCAGGATTACAACCATTACTTCTGCAATTGTAAAACCTAGTTTTTTACGATTTGAATTCATACTCAAACTCCATTAAAAACAATACTATTATTCTTCTATTACAGCATATTTATATATTCTTTTCAATATTTGAAATTTTTTGTAACATATATAAATTTTAAATAATTTTTTGTGGTATTCTTTTATTATATTTATGTAGAAAAAGAGGATAGATTAGATGTCAGTTACAAATATTGAAGATTTACCTACCGTTTACAATCCGAAAGAAACGGAAGAAAGTATTTACAAATTTTGGGAAGATAACGGATTTTTCAAAGCAGATTCAAAAAGCCCTAAAAAACCGTTTTCTATTGTAATTCCGCCTCCAAATGTTACAGGTGTTTTACACATGGGACATGCTTTGGACGAAACTTTACAAGATATTTTAGTTCGTTACCACAGAATGAGCGGTTTTGAAACTCTTTGGGTTCCAGGAACAGACCATGCCGGTTTAGCTACTCAAAATGTTGTTGAAAGACAATTGGCTAAAGAGGGTTTAACTCGTAACGATTTAGGCAGAGAAAAATTTGTAGAAAGAACTTGGCAATGGACTAACGAACACAAAGGTAAAATCTTAGACCAAATGAAGAGATTAGGTGCTTCTTTTGACAGAACAAGAGAAAGATTTACTTTTGACAAAGGTTGTTCAGAAGCTGTAAAAGAAGTATTTGTGAAACTTTACGAAAAAGGTTTGATTTACAAAGGTTCATATATTGTAAACTGGTGTCCAAGATGTCAGTCTGCAATTTCTGATGTCGAAACAGAATACGAAACCGAACAAGGTCACATGTGGGAAATTTCTTACCCATTGAAAGGAGAGTCAGGCGCAATTATTGTTGCAACAACAAGACCTGAAACAATCTTTGGTGATGTTGCTATTGCTGTTCACCCATCAGATCACAAATATTCCGAATTAGTTGGAAAAACTGTTGTTATTCCTTTGACCGGAAGAGAAATTCCAATTATCGCAGATGAATATGTTGATAAATCATTTGGTACAGGTGCCGTTAAAATTACTCCGGCTCACGACCCTAACGATTATGAAGTTGGTCAACGTCATAATTTAAAACCAATTTGGGTTATTGATGGCGAAGGTAAAATGAAAGCTTGTGGCGAAGTTCCATCTAACTTGCATGGTTTAGACAGATACGAAGCTCGTAAACAAATTGTCAAAATGCTAGAAGACAACCATTCTCTATTGAGAGTAAGAGAACACGAACACAATGTAGGTAAATGTCAACGTTGCGGAACAACAATTGAACCGTTACTTTCTGAACAATGGTTTGTAAAAATGAAACCTTTGGCAAAAGAAGCAATTGCAGCCGTAAAAGATGGTAGAATTAAATTTATTCCTGAAAGATGGGAAAAGAACTATCTTGGTTGGATGGAAAATATCAGAGATTGGTGTATTTCACGTCAAATTTGGTGGGGACATCAAATTCCTGCATATTATAACAATGAAACAGGAGAAATGGTTGTCGCAAAAGAAAATCCAGATCCGTCAAAATATACTCAGGATCCGGATTGCTTAGATACTTGGTTCTCTTCTGGTTTGTGGCCATTCTCAACTATGGGATTCCCAAACAGTGAAACAGATGATTATAAACAATTCTATCCAACATCAGTGCTTGTTACTGGTTTTGATATTATTTTCTTCTGGGTTGCAAGAATGATTACTATGGGCCTTGAATTTACAGGAAAAGCCCCATTCTCCACAGTTTATATTCCCGGTTTGATTCGTGATGAAAAAGGTCAAAAGATGTCAAAATCTAAAGGTAATACTATTGACCCTGTTGTAATTATTGATAAATATGGCTGTGATGCATT
>JBNMKP010000019.1:0-12301 GCA_050874405.1 bacterium | reverse complement strand
TTACTCATTAGTTACTATGACTAACTAGTACTAAACTACTAGTTAGTCATAGTTTAATCTCTTAATTAAATCATGTCAAGTCGATATAATTAATCTATGAAAGATGAACGCAACAAAATCTTTGCAAAAAATCTTAAAGCAGAAAGATACAGAAAAGGAATTACTCAAGCAGAACTTGCTGAATATGTCGATGTTAGCGAAAGCACTATTTCCCTTTTAGAACGAGGACTACAGACTCCATCAATATTTTTGGTTTACGATATTTCAAAAGTTCTAAGTGTCGATATTAATGATTTGTTGAAAAATATTTCATAAAAGAAATTTTTACTAGCAAAAAACTTTTTTCTCATGTATTATATTGTTCATACTCAATAAAACATGGAAAGAATATGCAATTGTTAATAGATAAAGAATTAAACTCTACGGACAAAATATTCAAGCCCGACTTCAATTCAAAATCCGGACGAGAATTACTAGCGTTTTACCTGCAAACTAAATTCAGACAAATATTTTTGTATGACAAAAAACAAGAAGTGCCAATTATTAATTCAATCAATGGTGATTTCATCACAAGATTTTGCAGACGTTTGATTAACAAACCTACGAAACACCTACTAATTGGTATCACAGGCGAATCTGCTTCCGGCAAATCAACTATCTGTCGAGAAATCAAAAACGTAATTGAACAATTCTCCATGCCGGTAACTGTTTTGAGTACAGACAATTATTTTAATGATATTTCTGCGTTGATTAATAAATATGGTTCTTTTGACAATTTGCGAGATAATGGTTATGACGTTGATGCCCCAACCAGTTTCCAATTAGAAACTTTGAGATCAGACCTTGAAGATTTGGCTGACGGAATTGATGTCAAAGCTCCAATGTATCTTCCAAATGGTACTGGTGTTTCAATGCCAAAAGCACTTGATGTTCCATCTCAAAAAATCATAGTTGTCGAGGGAATCGCAACCATGTATGAAAATGTAAAAGATGTTTTTGATATCAAAATTTATGTAGAAACAGAAAACGAATTAAGAAAAAATCGTTTTATGAGCCGTGCGATAGAAGAACGTAACCAAAGCGAAGAAAACGCAATGAAACATTGGCACTACATTGCAGATGCAGGAGAAAAATACGTTAAACCTTTCCGCAAAGAAGCTGATTTAGTTCTCAACGGAAATTCTGACCTTGGTTATTTTGCTCAAATTTTGGAATACATTTACACCATTACAAATAATTTTCAATAGTATTTAATTCGCTTTGTTTTTCAAATAATAATATTTGTAAATAAGTACAATTAAGTATTCATTTTTGTAACGAAAAAAGATATAATCTTTACAAGAAAACATGTTTATTCTAAATATAGGTTATAAAAGGGAACGAAAAATTGCTAAATAATTTTGAAAGTTTTGATAATTCAGAAACCGCAACTAAAAAAGACATAGTTATTCAAGAGAGAGTTGAGCTTATTTCTTCCCACATGTATAAGCAGTTTTTAGATTATCAACATTCTACGGTTAACACAAATGATATTTTTTCACGAATGATTGATTGTTTAGATTTGGTATCCAACAATTTGAAGCAATCATTCTCTTCTCGTGGAGTTACAACTCAAAATATTTATGTAGAATCTGATTCACTAAAATCCGTTGCAGTTATAAATATTTTATGGCACAAAATGAGTTTCACAACTCGTTGCAACTTCCAACCGCAAGCTTTATTTAGAGAAGACGGACGACACATTTTTTCAAACAGAATAATGGCTGTTAGAGGGAACTATCACGAAATAATAAAAGATGCCAAAGATAGAGAAGAAGAAGTTGTTAAGCTTTTAGAAAACGAAATTGCATCATTATACGTTCCTGCAGATGCAAATCAAAAATGTATTTTCAAAATTAAGCACACAGGACAAGAATTTTTACTAAATCAAATTGATGCTCCTCGTGAAGTTGTGCTTAAAGTTGTAGAAACTGTTTGTGGTGGCGGTTTGTACCACCAAGACGGTTCATTAAGAAGTTTTATCGTTTAAATTTGAATTATTGACTAAGGGATTAATATAATTAGTATATTAATAGGGTTATTAGGTGATATTTATGAAGATGTTAGAGAAGCTTAAAGAATACGAAAATCAATATATTTTTATGAGATGGGCTACAGGCGGAGAGTACGGAAAACTCATGTATGTAGGTGAAGATTTTGTTGAATTCAATATTATAGACATTGATACAATGTCATACAAAGAAACCATGGTAATTTATTCCCCATTGATTTTAGAAGTTGCAATCGGAGGTGCCGACATTGCACGAATAGTCGCCGAATTATCACTAAAATCGTAGAGTATTAGTATTCACTTTTCAATTTATAAATCTAGTTCAAAATCTCTAAAAGTAGGTTGGCATTGCTATGCTAACAGGATAATTTTTTTGGTCGGCGTGGCACTCTTGAAAGTAAATACTTCTCGCAATGACAGTCAGATTAGTTCCCTTGCCCCGTGTTGTGGATTGTTACGTCACTTTGTAGAGAAAATTTTATGTTTGAAAATAATTGTTCCTCACAATGACATGATTTTTTTAATCTTTACATGTTATTACACAAGCCGAACAGTGTATAAAGTAGGTTGGCATTGCTATGCCAACACGATAATTTTTTTTTGGTCGGCGTGGCACTCTTGAGAGTAAGTTCCCCTCGTAATGACACGACTATCGTCATTGCAGGCGAATGCGAAGCAATCCAGTCAATAAAACGTAAAGGTCTTATTCCCTTATTCCCTTATTCCCTTATTCCCTTATTCCCTTATTCCCTTATTCCCTTATTCCCTTATTCCCTTATTCCCTTATTTCCTTATTCTCCTTGTGCCTTATTCCCTTAATGACACTTATAGACTTATTCAGCTATTAACTTGATTTTCTCCCAATTTAGTCAAAAAAAAAGTCACAACTTTTTGCGACTTGAACAATAATCTTGGGAGGAGATTTTGGGATAGTTTGTACATGCATGATAATCCAAGCATGATTTTTTGGTTACGCATGGAATTCATATTTTAACAAAAATTTACAATTAAAAATTAAAAAAGCCATAAAAAGCCTAATAGTCAACATTTCGCATGTTTTGAATTTGTGTCAAGTAGGGGTTTATTAAATGCAAATTTTGTATTATAATACTTATATGAACAGAAATTTAAACATCTTGGTTATTAATGGTCCAAATATAAATATGTTAGGTGTTAGAGAACCTGAACAGTACGGTTCAAAGTCTTACAAAGACCTTGAAATGGAGTTGCACGAATACTCTTTTGAATTGGGTGTAAACTTAGAAATTTTTCAAAGCAATTTTGAGGGTGAAATTATCGAAAAAATACAATATGCACTGGGTAATTTCGATGGAATTATACTCAACGCAGGCGCTTTCACCCACACAAGTATTGCAATTCGTGACGCATTGACTTCTGTAAAAATTCCAACTGTTGAAGTCCACATCTCAAATATTTATAAACGTGAAGAATTCAGACATCACTCAATGTTTGCTGATGTTTGTGTTGGTCAGATTACCGGTTTTAAAATTGATAGTTATAAACTGGGGCTTCAAGGACTGGTCAACTTTTTGACCAGTGCGAACGATTAATTTGTTTATCAATGGCTAAATAAAAATGATTTAGCCGAATAGTAATTTATTGTATTATGCAGTCAACTATTTTTTAGCAACGAATTCTTGATGACATTTTTCAAGCATTTTCGTTGTTTCGTCTTCTGTGTGAGTTTCAGCATAATTGTCAATTGCTTGGTTAATAGCCATTGCAAGCTTAGGATTTTTCTCTAAAAATTTCATATCACTTTCGATTGAATCTGATGAAATTTGAGATTTTCCCAATGTTGCTTCCGGAACATTTGCCAAATCTTTGATTTCTTTAGCTTCTTTTTGAGCCGGTGCAGCCGTTTCGTCAGGAACAATTTCTGCTTGAACAGGTTTTTGGATACCTTTGAAGTTTAAATTGTTGATGTTGTTGTCGATTTCTCTCATAGTATCACCTACTTTCAGAAGATTAACTTCATTCTCTATCATCATGTTTGGTTTTAGTTTTTGTTAAGAAAACATCTAAATAATATTTTTTGCTACTTTAAGAACAAAAAAATTACAAAAATTTACATGTAATTCTTCACTAATTTTTCATGTTATGATGTATTATATACTACAAAAGGATATAATGCAAATTATGAACTTAGAAAAAATTGTGAAAAATTTATGGTGGTCTTTGACGGCATTCAGAACTATTAATAATTTGCCGGATTCCATTATTTTTGTTGACTTTCAAGGTACAATCGAACGAGCTAACCGCAAGGCTTATGAATGTTTTGGATTTAAAATTGATGACGAAAATCCAATCAAAATTGAGAATATTATTAAAGGCGGACTTGATGTAATTGAATCATCTATCAAATCAGGAAAACCTGTAATAGCTACTGCGGTTATCCCAGGAAGAGAGTTTTATGTAGAATTAAATGCTACAAAACAAAATTGCGGATATTGTTTAGCCGTAAGAGATTTGACAAGATTGACAGATGAAGTTGCAACAGAAGAAAAAATTGCGAAATTCAATGGCGAAAAAAATGCAATGCTTGTAAAATTGGAGGGTGATATAAAATCACCAATCACTTCAATCACAGGTTTTTCACAAGGTTTGCTTGATGGAATTGGTGGAGAATTAACCGAAAAACAAGCAAAATATATTAAGATAATTAACAACAACTCAAATGATTTGTATCATTTTATGGACAAATTCTTGGAATTCACGTATGCAGAATCTTCTTTGTATGAAGCTCAATTCCAAAACTTTGATATTGTTGAAACAATCAAAAATATTGTAAAAGAGTATAGCCCAATAATTGAACAAAAAAAATTGTCACTAGATTTTGATTATGATTCTATTGATAAACGTACAATTTATTCGGATATAAAAGCGTTGCAAAAAATTGTTCATAATATTTTGGAAGTTGCAGTTGGAATGACTGAAACCGGCTATATCAGCATAAATTTGAAAAATCCAGATGAACGCACCGCTCTAAAATTTGGTGTTTCTGCTCCTGAAATGTTGAACGGATTTATTCATTTGTCAATAAAAGATACAGGCGCAGGAATTCCGGAAGAAGAAATGAGATATTTGTGCGAACCTTATGCACAATTAGAAAAAGGGAAGAAAAACTTTTTACGTTCTTTGAATTTAGGAACGTCAACAATTTTAACAAAGAGAGCTAAAGGAAGTATAATAATCAATTCAGAAGTTATGAAAGGCACGACTTACGATATTATTCTTCCGATTGAAAAGGAAATAAATGAGTAACGTTATTCTCAAAAATGTAAGAAAAACTTATGACAACAGCAAAACAGTCATTAAAGATGTAAGTTTAGAGATAAAAGACAAGGAATTTGTTGTACTTGTCGGCTCTTCTGGTTGCGGGAAATCAACATTGTTGAGAATGATTGCAGGACTAGAAGACATAACCTCCGGTGAAATTTACATCGGCGATAAAAAAGTTAATGATGTTCCACCAAAAGATAGAGATATCGCATTTGTTTTCCAAAGTTATGCACTATATCCGCACATGACAGTTAGAGAAAATATCGCTTTCGGTTTAAAAATGAGAAAAGTTGACAAAGCAACAATTGAGAAAAAAGTTCAAGAAGCTGCTGAAATTCTTAATTTAGGCGAATATTTAGACCGAAAACCTAAGCAACTTTCAGGGGGACAACGTCAAAGAGTGGCTTTAGGACGTGCAATCGTGAGAAATCCTAAAGTATTTTTGATGGACGAACCATTGTCAAATTTAGATGCAAAATTGCGTGTCCAAATGCGTTCTGAGATTAAAAAGTTGCACGAAAGATTGCAAACAACTTTTATCTATGTAACCCATGACCAAACAGAAGCACTAACAATGGGGGATAGAATTGTTGTACTAAATAATGGTGATATTCAACAAGTTGATACTCCGGAACAAATTTATAACAACCCGAAAAATACTTTTGTAGCAGGTTTTGTAGGCTCACCTCAAATGAATTTTATTGAGGGTAAAGATATCGGACTTGATGAAAATATTTTGTATGGAATTCGTCCTGAAAAAATGCAACGAACTGATGGGGATATAAAATTAACGGTAGAGGTTGAAATCTCTGAAATGCTTGGAAGTGAAAAAATCGCATATTTCAATATCGGAAACCGTAAATGTTCTGCAAAACTTGATTCAGATTTTTCAATTGGCAAAACTCTTGATTTATCTATAAACAGTTCAGAATTATACAAGTTCAATTCTGAAACTGGTGAACGAATTTACTAATTTAATATCCGTATTTTTGATTTTCGTCAGGCTTTTCAATCCAAACAACCGTCACATTAGGTTGTTTATAGAATGGATTAAACCAGTGGCTTTCATCCGTAAAATCTATGATTGCGTCATAGTATGAAATCTTTTTCGCAATTTTTTTTGTGTATTCTAATAAATCAGTCATAATTTTCCTAACTATCATAATAGATTTATTTTCTCGTATTTTTTATTGCAAATAATCCCCAAAAAGTATCGAATAGATGAATAGCAAACCTCACAAAAAGGATTACTCCCTCCTGCTAATTGTGATTTTTGCTATAAAAATTTATTTTAAATTGTACATAAGGAGAAATAATTTTATGACAAATTCACTAAAAGGTTCAAGAACGGAACAAATTTTGATAAACTCTTTTGCAGGCGAAGCTCAAGCAAGAAACAGATATACATATTTTTCAAAAGTAGCGAAAAAAGAAGGCTATGAACAAATTTCAGAAATCTTTTTAATGACAGCAGAAAATGAATTAGAACACGCAAAACTTTTCTATAAACTCGTTGGGAACAACACAAATGCACATGTTGATGCGTTTTACCCATTTAAACTTGGTACAACAGAAGAGAATTTGAAACTTGCAATTGCAGGGGAAGAAGAAGAATTCAGTGTTCTATATTACAATGGAGAAATTATCGCAAAAGAAGAGGGATTTCTTGAAGTTTCTGATACATTCCGCCATGTTAGAACCTCTGAACAACACCACGCAAAAAGATACCGAGAGTTATACGAAAATTTGGCAAGCGGAACATTATATAAGAAAGATAAAGAACAAACATGGATTTGCAGAAAATGTGGTTATGTCTATTTATCAAAAGAAGCTTATCCGGTGTGTCCTTGCTGCAAACACCCTAGTAGTTATGCACAACTTTTATGTGAAAAATACTAGATTTGGAGGAGCATTTTTTGTTGCCATAATCGAGCATATTATAATATAATATTTGTAATATGAAACAAAAGTGGAAAATTGTAACATTAGTAGGAATTATTGCAGTGACCTGCGGAGCTTATACGTGGGGAATTCCTGCTGCCGTAAATATCAAAGCACACAAAAGTTTCATCGAAAAACAAATCAAAGATAATACAGGTTTTATTGTTGATATCGGAACTCCGGATTTGACAATGGGTGCATTCCCGTCTGTTTGGGTTAAGAGTACGAACATAACTCTATTTAACCCTGATGGAACAACAGCAGCATTTATTGACAATCCAAAGTTAAAAATCAAACTTTTACCTTTGTTATTCAAAAAAGTTGAGATTGCTAAGATTTCAGCAACTAAAGAAGAAGCTCATTTTGTTCTCACAAAAGATAAAAAATTATTAATCGGACAATATCCGCTAAAATTAAATTCTCAAAAAAGTGAATTTACACTATCCAAAATGGACATGAATTTAGGAGAATACGATTTTTATCTTGATGATAAATTGAATTCTCAAAACGTAAGCTTGAACGGAGAATATTTTAAACACGGGAAATATGTTGCAAACAAACACGTACGATTTGCAACTGCCGGCGACTTGAAAATCGGCAACAAATCTACTAAATATTTTTCTGATGTAGAAATTAACCTCCCTATCACAAGTTTAACGGAAGATAAATTGAAAATTAATGCAGATATTAACAAATTCGATTTATCATACATTTCTGATTACGTAAATATTTTATCTAAAGGGAAAATTCAAAAACTCTCAGGAATTGTTGATTTCAACGCAAAGACAAAGCACGACAAATTCGGACATAAAAATATCCGGACAGCTCTTGTTACAAATAATCTAAACGTAATAGGTAAAGACAAAGCATCATCAATAATTTTTGATGAAAAATTAGCTTTGAATTTCAATTTTGATACGATTGATGGTGGAATTCACATAAAGAATTCGACGATTGAAGCAAATAGAATTCACGCAAGTGTTGATGGTAAAGTTTATCGATTTGGCGATAAAATACCGCTTCTAGATATTGATGCTGCAGTAAAATCAACTCGTTTAGAAGATGTTTGTAAGATTCTCCCTAGGACAGAAACATTAATTCCGGAATTCAATTTGTACAAATTGAAACAATATGTTTTTTATGGTGATGGTGACGGACATCTACATTTCAGAGGGAAAGCGAACAGACCTTTTGTCACAGGATTTGTGAAACTTCGTGATGCTTATTTAATTCACCCGATAAAAAATGCTCCGGCAAATGCAAAAATTGACTTGAACTTTATCGGCAAACAAATGCTTTTAGACGTTTTTGTACCAACAAGCAAAGGTCAACACGTTACAGTTAAGGGCAAAGTTAAAATTGATGGGTCAAAATATTCTGAATTACAAATCAAAAGTACTGATGCTGTTGTATTAGAACCAGCTCAAGAAGTTTTAAATCCTTTACACGAGATTTTGAAATTCCAACTCGGACCTGTTCCAATGATGAAAATTGCAGGGGTTGGAAACATTGATTTGCGCTCCGCAGGTAAAAAAGTTGACCCACATATTTGGGGGGATATCAGATTTAAAAACGTAACAGCATCATTTAATGATATTCATAATCTCGTTTTGAAAAACGGTTCAGGCGAAGTTAAATTTAACGATACAAAAACATCTTTTAGAAGTTATTATGCGACAATCAACGGACGCCCTGTAGAAATTAAGGGAACTTGCTCTGTTCTTGGAAAGCTCAATGTCTTTGTAACTTCAAAAGGTCAAAGTATTCCGCCACTGATTAAAGTTATCAATTCATCACCAATATTAGTTGATGTGCAAAAAGTTATCGCACCTTTCACGCACCCGCAGGGAACAGGTGATATTTTCCTAAATATTTACGGAACAGCAAAAAATGCTGAAGCTGTTGAATTCAACAAAGACCTATTTGCAAAAGGTACAATAACCTTGCATGATGCAACAACTATTATGCAAGATACTTATTTACCTTTCACGCACGTTAATGGGGTAGTGAATTTTGACCAATATGATTCAGATTATGATATCACGGGATTTGTAAGGAATTCAAAACTTCACGTAAAAGGTACGGGTTCAAATTCAAACATAGATTTGACAGCTTCTTCTAACAATTTTGCAATTAATGATTGTTCTGATTTGCTTTATCCCAAAATGGATATGCCTTATCAAAAAGAAATCGGAAATATTCACGCATCTTTTACAGGTCGTTATAAAGGGGTTGCAGATGCAGGAAATCTTGATTATAACAAGGTTATAGTTGATGGGAAATTCTTATCTAATATGAGAACTTCTAACCCGATAAGAATTGATAGCGGAACTTTTTCAATAAGGAAAGGAGTTTTGACAACATCACCATTGAAAGGGTTATTCAATAATAATCCGTTTAATTTAACTCTAACAATGAACGATATTTATGACAAAATGGTAATTTCAAACGCTACGTTTAATTTCCACAACCTAGATTTGGGTGTCATAAATACCGTAAAATCACAAATTAAACTTCCAAAACAATTAGAACAACAAATTGACTTAATCTCTGATATCAAAGGTCACGTAAATATTAAAGGAACTGTTAAAGGCGAAAACATCTGGACAAATGTAAACTTGGCTGGAACCAGTTTTGTATATAAACCATTTGGTGCTGCGGTGAATATTTTGAGCGGAAATGCACGAGTAGCAGGCGATACTGTACATTTGGAGAGAATAAATTCAAGAGTAAGTTCAATGCCTGTTTTTGTGAACGGTAGTGTTTCAAATATATTCAAAACCCCGAATTTGAATGTTTTTGCAAGTGCAAAACCAACTCAACTATTCTTTGATAGATTTATCAATTCAAAATCAGTTTATCCTGTAAAAATCAAAGGAGATGTTAACTTTAATTCAAGCCTAAGAGGACCGATTGACAGAATTTCTGCAGTATCAAATCTTAATGTTGGAGAAAATTCTTCAATCTACTATCTTGGTGCAACTTTAGCAGGTGCTCCGACAGGCGCAATCGAAACAGACGAAATAACAACAAACCCTGTTTCTGTCGTGTCTGACACTGTGATTTATCCGGACAAAGTTAAGATTAATTCTCTAAAATACAATCAAATTATTACATCTCAAAACAAAAAGAAATCTGTTCAAAACCAACTAAATGCATCAGGTGAAATTTCTCTATTGAATAACAATATTCTCGGGTTTAAAAACTTTAGAGTAAAAACTGCTCAACCGACAAATGCTCGTATTTTCAATGTTATATTGAAAAAACCTACAATTAAACAAGGGGTATTCACATCTGACCTTTTGATAAACGGAACTTCACTTGCTCCAAGGATTTTAGGTGATTTGAATATTACAAGTATTGATATTCCTTTGTTAGATGCAACAATTCGAGATATCAGTATTGATTTCAAAAAAGACTTCATCAACCTAACTTCTAAAGGTGTTGTCTTAACAAATGATATTACTTTGATTGCAAAGATTTTGAATAATCCTAATCCTCCAATCGTGATTGAAGATGCTAAAGTTCAAATGGACGAACTTAATCTTAATGTAGTGTCAAAGGCACTTGATGATTTTGATGTTGACAATACAAGAAACAATCATATTCAATCATCTTCGGATTTACCGATTTCACCAGATATGGTAATCATCAAAAATGCTGAAATTAATGCAGATAAAATCTTAATCAAAAAAGCAAATGCAACTAATTTCAATTCAAAAATAACTTTAGGTTCAGACAATATTTTGAATGTCGAAAACTTTGGATTTAACCTTGCAAACGGAACTGTAAACGGCAAGATTGATTACAATTTGAACACTCTATCCGGCAATGGCGAGATGTCTATAGATAATGCAGATGCACAAATTATCGGTGAAAATTTCTTTGATATGCCGGGGCAAATGTATGGTCGAGTAACAGGCGATATGAGGGTTTCTTGTACCGGTTTGTCCAGTGTTGAATGCGTAAATACACTATCCGGAGATGGAAATTTCAAAGTTACAGACGGTCGTATGCCAAAACTTGGTTCTCTTGAATATCTTCTAAAAGCAGGAAACCTAATCACTGGCGGGATTACAGGATTATCAATTAACGGGATTATTGATTTAATTACACCATTAAAGACCGGAAATTTCGAAAGTATAAGTGGAGACATTAAAGTTAAAGACGGTATTGCTGACGAAATCAACGTATATTCAAAAGGCAAAGACTTGAACCTTTATTTAACAGGAAGCTACAATATTTCAACTCTTGTTGCTGATATGGAGGTTTATGGAAGTTTATCCAAAAACTTCTCAACACTACTTGGCAGAATAGGTAATGCATCATTGAATCGTTTATTCAATGCAATCCCGGGGGTTAATATCAATGAAGTTAACCCACAATCAACAAGTAATATCAACAAAATTCCAAATTTTGACAAAAACAATGTTTTGCGTGTATTCAAAGCCGATATCTTTGGTGATATCAACGGTAGTAATTACGTTAAAAGCTTCCGTTGGATTAAAAATTAATTAAAAAATCAATTGCTATTTTAGAACTTCAATTACATCATAATCGGTCAAATATGGCAAATGAGCTTCCGTAATCAATTCCCCCGGAAGTAAAATTGAAATCCCCGGAGGACACTCTGCAACTACTTCTCCAGACAATCTGCCTACAGCTTGTTCCTTTGGAATAATTTCTTTTTCAGAAAAATAAGCATCTCTCAAATTCTTTTTGATAATAGGAGTAAGCATAGGCATGTGTTTTTTATTCTCAAGATAATAAATATCTTTATAGTCGTGAGTATCAATTTTCTTTAGGCATTCAACCAAATATTCAAAATCTGAACGTTTGTTACCAATATTACTCAATATCAAAATACCGGCATCTGAGGCACTTTCAACTTCAATACCAAAATCAATTTCCAAAATTGATTCTAATCTTTTGCCTGACAATCCGTCAGCTTTGATGAACACTTTTATACCATCTGTTTTGTATCCGAAATCGGATTTTAATTGATGA